>DATEJD010000501.1:0-6240 GCA_035278325.1 Gemmatimonadales bacterium
CGGCCTGGCGACGCCCCACCAGGGCGCGCTCGGGTGGCGACAGCCGCCGTTCCCCGGCCTCCTCGGCGAGCGCGAGCTGCAGCACCTCCGCGAGGTGCAGCGCCCGCCGGCCCGTGCCCTGGGCGATCTGCTCGCGACAGCTGAAGCCGTCGGCCACGACCAGGGTGTCGGCGCCGGCGCCGCGGACGGCCGGCAGCAGCGCGCGCTCGCCGCAGGTGTGGGACACCTCGTAGTGCTCGCCGGCCTCGAACCCGAACGCGCCGGCCATGCCGCAGCATCCCGGCTCCGGCGCGGTCACGTCGAGGCCCAGCCGCCGGAGCACATCCTGCTCGGCGCCGAAGTCGAGCACCGACTTGTGGTGGCAATGCCCGTGCACCAGGGCGCGTCCCTCGAGCCTGGGCCAGCGAAAGCCCGGCGCGTGCCGGGTCAGCAGCTCGTCGAGTGTCAGGGTCTGCGATGACAGGCGTCTGGCGTCCAGGTGATGGGGCAGCAGGTTGACGAGCTCGTCGCGGAAGACCGCCGCACAGCTCGGCTCGAGCACGACGATCGGGGTGCCGGCGTGGATCGCGGGCCCGAGCGCGCGCAGCACCGCCAGCAGCCGGCGCCGGGCCTGGCGGAGGAACCCGTAGTCGTAGAGCGGCCGACCACAGCACAGGTCGCCGCGCGGCACCGTGACCCGGAAGCCCGCGCGCTCGAGCACCTCGACCGCCGCCCGCGCCGTCTCGGGATGGAAGCAGTTGTTGAACGTGTCGGCCCACAGCACCACCGGCGTGCCGCGAGCCCTGACCGCGCGGCGGCGGAACCAGCGGGTGAAGCGCTCGGGCGCGAACCCGGGCGGGCGGCGCTCGGGTGCCAGGCCCGCCGCGAGCCCCGCAAGAGTTCCTGCGACCGGCGCACGCATGAGCGCGTTTACCAGCGCCGGCGCGACACCAGCCAATCGGGCCCAGCGGTGGATCCAGCCGAACGCGTAGGCGTGCCGCGGGCGCAGCCGGCCGGCGTAGTAGTGCGCGAGGAACTCCGCCTTGTACGTGGCCATGTCCACGTTCACCGGGCAGTCGTGCTTGCAGCCCTTGCACGCCAGACAGAGATCGAGCGCGCCCCGCACCGCATCGCTCCGCCACCCGTCGGTGATGACCTCGCCGTTCAGCATCTCCCACAGGAGCCGCGCCCGTCCGCGGGTGGAGTGCGCCTCCTCGCGGGTGGCCATGTAGCTCGGGCACATGACGCCGCCACCCTCGCGGCGGCACTCGCCCACGCCCACGCACCTGAGCGCCGCCCGCGCGAACGTGCCGCGATCCCCGGGGTACTGGAACCAGGTCGTCGGGGCGGGCGGGTTGTAGTCGGGGCCGAGCCGGAGATGGGAGGTGATCGGCGCGGGATCCACCACCTTGCCCGGGTTCATGCGCCCGGCGGGATCCCAGATCGCCTTGAACTCGCGGAACGCCTGGGTCAGCTCCGCTCCGAACATCTTGGGCAGCAGCTCGGCGCGCGACTGGCCGTCGCCGTGCTCGCCGCTGAGCGAGCCGCCGAACTTGAGCACCAGATCGCTCGCGTCGTCCAGGAAGGCGCGGAAGGTACGAACGCCGTCCGCCGTGTACAGATCGAAGGGGATACGACAGTGCACGCACCCCTGCCCGAAGTGACCGTACAGCGCGGTCTCGTAGCCGTAGCGCTGCAGCAGGCGGTTGAACTCGCGCAGATAGCCGCCGACCTGCTCCGGCGGAACGGCCGAATCCTCCCACCCCTCCCAGGTGTCGGGGTGGCCCGGAACCCACGCGGTTGAGCCGAGCCCGCCCTCGCGCACCTTCCAGATCCGGCGCTCCTCGGCCGGGTCGTCGAACAGCTTCATCGTGGGCGGTCCGCGCCCGCGGCTCAGCTGGTCCATGAGCGCGTGTGCCTGCGCGTCGCTCTCCTCCCTCGTTTCGCCGCCGAACTCCACCAGCAGCCAGCCGCCGCCCGGCGGCAGGAGCGCGATGTCGGCGTCCTCGTCGCCCTTGGCGCGCACCCAGTCGAAGAGGCAGCGGTCCATGCCCTCGAGCCCGGTCGGCTGGAGGGGCAGGATCTCGCCTACCCGGTCCGCGGCCTCGTATACGTTCGCGAAGCCCAGCACCAGGAGCGAGCGGGCCTTGGGCGCCGGCACCAGCCGGAGCGTGGCCTCGAGGATGGTGACGCAGGTGCTCTCGGTGCCCACCAGCGCGCGGGCGACGTTGAACCCGTGCTCGGGCAGGAGCTCGTCCAGGTTGTAGCCCGAGACCCGCCGCGGGAGCCGGGGCATCCGGTGCCGGATCTCGTCCGCGTACCGGTCGCGCAGGCCCAGCAGCCGAGCATAGATCTCGCCCCGGCGGCCACCGCCCCGGATGATCGCCTGGAGCTCCGTCTCTGATGTGGGACCTACCCGAAGACCGAGACCGTCGTAGGTGAGCACCGTGAGCGACTCGGTGTTGTCCGAGGTGCGGAGACCGAGCCCGTGCTTGGCGCAGAGCAGCGAGTGGACGCCGCACGAGTTGTTGCCCAGCATGCCGCCGAGCGTGCAGTGGGTGTGGGTGGCGGGATCCGGACCGAAGGTGAGTCCGTGCCGCTCGGCCGCATTGCGGAGGTCATCGAGCACGCAGCCTGGCTGCACCCGCGCCAGCCGGCGGTCGGCATCGATCTCGAGCACCGAGTGCATGTACTTGGAGAAGTCCATCACGACCGCGGCGTTGCAGCACTGGCCGGCGAGGCTGGTCCCGCCGCCTCGCGCGAACACCGGCGCGCCGAGCTCGCGGGCCACGGCGACGGTGTGGACCACGTCTTCCACGTCGCGCGGCAGCACGACGCCGACGGGCACCTGCCGGTAGTTGGACCCGTCGGTGGCGTAGAGCGCCCGGCTCCCGTCGTCGAAGCGGACCTCGCCGCGCACCCGGCCGGCGAGCTCGCGGGCCAGCGCACCGGCGTCGAGCGGTCGCGAGGTGGCCGGCGTATCGGCCGCGCGCAACCTCGCGAACCGCTCCGCCTCGCCTTGGGCGCGCTGACGGGTCAGGCTCGCCATATGGCTTCGCGACTCCCCGCCGCGGCGCTCAGCTGGTCGGCCTCGTCGTCCACGATCGGGAGGATGTGGCCGCCGTAGCGCAGCACCGCGATGGAGGCGTCGTGCCCCTGACGCTCGAGCGCGAGGCCGAGCGCGTCGGTGGCGGTCGCGGCGTAGCGGAACCCCAGGCGGCGCGCTTCCTCGGGTTTGACGCCGGGAGACACCATGATGCAGTCGGCGCGGTCCACGATCTGGGCCACGTCGGCCAGGATGGCCACGCCCACCAGGTCCTGCACGCCGCCCTGCTGCACCAGCCGCACCAGCTCGGCGTGCGGCCGATAGCCGATCGTCAGCACGTTGGCGTGGTTGCTGGCCACCCCCTCGGGGTTGGGCGCCACCAGGATGAGCGACCCGCCCGTCTTCACCACCACGTCGCCGGCGTAAAGGCCCTTGGCCGACTGCCAGAAGTCGCGGTCGGCGGAGTGCGCGTCGGCCAGGACGATGTCGGCGCGGGTGGGGATGTGCACGCCGTAGACCTCGCGCGCGCGGGCGCAGCCGGCGCGGTGGGCGGCCACCACGTCGCCCACGAAGCAGCCCGCGATCCGGCGGCCCACGTCGTACACCACGTTCACGATGTAGCGGAGCCCGGCCAGCCTCGCGGCTTCCTCCATCCGGAGCCGCATCGGGTTCTCCGGGACGCCCATCACCGTGACCGACATGTGCATCGAGGCTTCCCACTGGTTCCGCTCCATCATCTCCGGACCGGCCACGCCGGGGAACGCGATCTTGGCCCCGCCGGAGAAGCCCTTGATGCGGTGGGGCACGATGGAGCCTACACCCAGCACGAAATCGCGTTCCGCCAGGAGGCGGTTCGCGGTGACGGGCGTGCCGTCCCGGGTGCGGCCGAAATCGTGGAGCGTGGAGCGGTCGAGGTAGCGGTGCTCGTGGACCCGGTGGCGTCCGTAGCGATCGCCCAGCTTCTCGCGCAGCTCGGCCTCGGTCATCGGGCGATGGCTGCCCGGTGCCTGGAGAAACTCGACCCGGTCGTCGTCGACGCCGGCGGCGCGAAGCTCCTCGAACAGCCACGGGAGGACGCGGGCGGTCGGGGTGGCGCGGGTGGCGTCGTCGATCAGGATGAGGACCCGGTCGCGCGCGCCGACCGCGTCGCGCAGCTGCGGCGCGCCGATCGGGCGGGCAAAGCCGGCGCGGAGGACGGCGTCTTCGTCTACGTCGTGCAGCAGCTCCGGGCTGAAGACGCCGAGGAGATGGGAGTCGGGCACGTCCACGGGCGCGATCTGCTCGTAGCCGGGGTAGGGGAAATCGATGCGCATCGCTGCTTCAACTCCTCATCCCGAGCGGGCTTCGGCCCTCACCGATGCACATAGCTGTCCACCAGATCCCGGAACGACCGCCGGATCACATCGCCCGCGTCGGGGTCCCCCTTCACCATCGAGGAGACGAACTGTCTGGCCTGGTGCACCGTGATGTGCGGCGGAAGTGGCGGCACGCTCGGATCGGTCAGCGCCTCGTATACGAAGGGCCGATCGGCGGCCAGCGCCTGGTCCCATGCCGGCACCACGTCTTCGGGGCGGCCAACGCGAATGCCGTCGAGGCCGAGCGAGCGAGCGTAGCCCGCGTAGGGGAAGTCGGGCACGTCCTGCGACGCCTCGAACTTGGGGTCGCCCTGGAACACCCGCTGCTCCCAGGTCACCTGGTTCAGGTCGCGGTTGTTGAGCACCAGGACGATGAGGCGCGGGTCGCTCCACTGCATCCAGTACTTCGCGATCGTGATGAGCTCGTTGATCCCGTTCATCTGCATCGCGCCGTCGCCCACGCAGGCGATCACCGGGCGGTCGGGATGGGCGAACTTGGCCGCGATGGCGTACGGCACCCCCGGCCCCATCGTGGCCAGGTTGCCCGAGAGCGACGCCATCATGCCGCGCCGGAGCTTGAGATCGCGGGCGAACCAGTCGGCCGAGGAGCCCGAGTCGGAGGTGATGATGCAGCGGTCGGGCAGGCGGGGCGACAGCTCCCAGAACACGAGCTGGGGGTTGATCGGATCGGCCGGGTTCCTGGCCCGCGCCTCGAGCACCGTCCACCACTTGTCCACCGCGTCCTCGATCCGCTCGCGCCAGTGCCGGTCGTCCTTGCGGCGGAGCATCGGCAGCAGCGCGCGCAGCGTGTCCCGGCTGTCGCCCACGAGGTTGACCTCCATCGGATAGCGGATGCTGAGCATCCGGCCGTCGATGTCGATCTGCACCCCGCGCGCCTGGCCTTCCTTGGGGAGGAACTCCGAGTAGGGGAAGCTCGAGCCCACCATGAGCAGGGTGTCGCACTCGCTCATCAGCTCCCAGCTCGGCATGGTGCCGATGAGGCCGATCGAGCCGGTCACGAACGGCAGGTCGTCCGGCACCACCGCTCGGCCGAGCAGCGCCTTGGCGACGCCGGCGCCCAGCACGTCGGCCGTCTCGATCACCTCGTCGGCGGCGTCGAGCGCGCCCTGGCCCACGAGCATCGCCACCCGCTCGCCGTCGTTGAGCACGTCCGCGGCGCGGCGAAGGTCAGCGTCCCGCGGCACCACCCGCGCCGGCGTGTAGCCCACCCCCGAGTGGATGGTGCCGTGAGCCCGCGGTGGCTCGGGCACCGCATCCACGTCCTGGAGGTCGCCCGGGAAGATGAGGCAGGTCACCGTCCGCTGGTCCATGGCGATGCGCACCGCGCGGTCCACCAGGTGGCGCACCTGCTCGGGCACGCTGGCCTGCTGGACGTACTCGCTCGCCACGTCCTTGAACAGCGAGACCAGGTCCACCTCCTGCTGATACGCGCCGCCCATGGCCGGCCGGGCGGACTGGCCGACGATGGCGAGCACCGGCTGGTGGTCCATGCGGGCGTCGTACAGGCCGTTGAGCAGGTGGATCGCGCCCGGGCCCGACGTCGCGAGACAGACGCCGAGCTGGCCGGTGAACTTGGCGTGGGCGCACGCCATGAACGCGGCCATCTCTTCGTGGCGGACCTGGATGAACTCGGGGTCGCCGTCGGCGCGGTTGAGCGCGCCCATGATTCCGTTGATGCCGTCGCCCGGATAGCCGAAGATCCGGTGCACGCCCCACGCCTTGAGGCGCTCGAGCAGGAAGTCGCTGACGGTGTCGGCCATGTGAGGTCTCCGCGTGTGCGTCAATCGAGGGAGCGGCGGCGGCGCGAGCGGCCGCGTCTCGCCGTCAGGCCAACGGCAA
>DATEJD010000502.1:0-2176 GCA_035278325.1 Gemmatimonadales bacterium
GGTGCGGCACGGCCGCTCGCCCGCCGACCGCGAGTCGGTCGTATTCTCGGAGCGGTTCGCCTGTCCCGTGTGCGGACTGTCGCTGCCGGAGCTCGAGCCGCGCCAGTTCTCCTTCAACTCGCCGTTCGGCGCCTGTCCCGATTGCCACGGCGTCGGCACCCGGCGAGAGGTCAACGCCGACCTGGTGCTCGGCGATCCCAGCATCTCGATCCTCGAAGGTGTGATCCTGCCCTGGGGCGAGCCGACCGGGTACCTCCGCAAGGTCGTGCTGCCGACCCTCGCCAAGGCGTTCAAGTTCGACCTCAACGCGCCCTGGGGCGAGCACAGCGCGTCGGCCCAGCACGCGCTGCTCTACGGCGCGCCCGGCCGGTTCAAGTTCCAGAGTGACGGCGCCCGCGGTCGCACCGAGTACGAGAGCGACTGGGAGGGCGTGCTCAAGAACGTCGAGCGGCGCTACCGTGAGTCCAGCAGCGACGCGGTGCGGGTCGGGCTCGAGGAGTTCATGATCGAGCAGCCGTGCCAGACCTGCGGCGGGAAGCGGCTCAAGGCCGAGAGCCTGGCGGTGCTGGTGCACGGCCGGAGCATCGGCGACGTGGTGGACCTGCCGGTCGAGCGGGCGATCGAGTTCTTCGAGAGCATCCCGCTCCGGGGGCCGCGCGGCGGGGACGGCAACCGAGCCGGAGGCAACCGAGCCGGAGGCAACGGCAGCACCCCGCCGGTGGACGCGGAGATCGCCGGCCCCATTCTCAAGGAAGTGACCGACCGACTCCGTTTCCTGCGCGACGTCGGCCTCGACTATCTCACCCTCGGCCGCGGCGCCACCTCGCTGTCGGGCGGCGAGACCCAGCGCATCCGGCTGGCCACGCAAATCGGCTCCCGGCTGGTCGGGGTGCTGTACATCCTGGACGAGCCGAGCATCGGGCTCCACCAGCGCGACAACGAGCGCCTGCTGGGCACGCTGCGCGGCCTTCGTGACCTGGGCAACACGGTCATCGTCGTCGAGCACGACGCGGACACGATCGAGTCCGCCGACCACGTGATCGACCTGGGCCCCCGTGCCGGACGGTTCGGCGGGGAGGTGATCGCCGAGGGGAGCGTCGCCGACGTGCGCGAGCATCCGGTGTCGCTCACCGGCCGCTACCTCCGCGGCGAGCTCCGCGTGCCGGTCCCGGGCGGCCGGCGGGAGGCCGAACCCAAGCACCGCCTCCGCGTGATCGGAGCGCGGGCCAACAATCTGCAGAACCTGTCGGTGGATATCCCGCTCGGCGTGTTCACCGCGGTGACCGGCGTGTCCGGGTCGGGCAAGTCCACCCTGGTCACCGACATCCTGTACCAGTCGCTGGCTCGGCACTTCTACCGGGCCAAGGTGGTGCCGGGCGCCCATACCCGAATCGAGGGGCTCGACCGGATCGACAAGGTCATCGACATCGACCAGAGCCCCATCGGCCGGACGCCGCGGTCCAATCCCGCTACCTACACCGGCCTGTTCACGCCGATTCGTGAGCTGTTCACCCAGCTGCCCGACGCCAAGATGCGCGGCTACGGGCCGGGACGGTTCTCCTTCAACGTGAAGGGCGGCCGCTGCGAGGCGTGCCAGGGCGACGGCCTGGTCAAGATCGAGATGCACTTCCTGCCGGACGTCTACGTTCCGTGCGAGGTGTGCAAGGGCCGGCGATACAACCGCGAAACGCTGGAGGTGCGGTACAAGGGCCGGAGCATCGCCGATGTGCTCGATCTCACCGTGGCCGACGCGATGGATTTCTTCAGCAACCAGCGCCGCATCGCCGAAAAGCTCGAGCTGCTGAACGACGTCGGACTGGGCTACATCCACCTGGGCCAGGCCGCCACTACGCTGAGCGGCGGCGAGGCGCAGCGGGTCAAGCTCGCGACCGAGCTCGCCAAGCGGGACACCGGCCGCACGCTGTACATCCTCGACGAGCCCACGACCGGTCTCCATTTCGAGGACGTGCGGCTGCTGCTCGACGTGCTGCATCGGCTGGTGGACAAGGGGAACAGCGTGGTGGTCATCGAGCACAACCTCGACGTCATCAAGACGGCCGACTGGATCATCGACATGGGCCCTGGCGGTGGAGTCAATGGCGGACAGATCGTCGTCGAGGGCACGCCCGAGACCGTGGCGGACACCCCCGACAGCTTCACCGGGCAATACCTGAGA
>DATEJD010000503.1:0-6049 GCA_035278325.1 Gemmatimonadales bacterium
GGGCGGCGAGCCCGGCCGCGTCGAGCGCCTGCCGCGCGGCCTCGACCGGCCCGGAGAGGCCGTACAGTCGCGCGGCGAAGGTCAGATTCTCGAGCAGGGTGAGATCGTCGTACAGCAGAGTCTGGTGGGACAGGAGGCCGATGGCGCGGCGCGATTCAGCGGCGGCGCCGCTGAGCGGGCGCCCCAGCACGCGCACCTCGCCGGCGGTAGGACGCATGAGCCCCGCCAGCACACGGAGCAGGGTGCTCTTCCCGGCGCCGTTGGGTCCGGCCACGGCGAGCACCTCGCCGGCGGCGAGGCTCAGGCTGATGTCGTGGAGGACGCGGACGTGGCCGAACGAGCGGCGCAGACCCTGGGCAGCGAGCAGCGGCTCGCCGTCAGGAGACGGCATCGATGCGGGCGCCGAGCTCGTCGAGGCGGAACGGTTTGACGATGTAGCCGGAGTGGGGAAGATCGAGGACCTTGAGCTGGGGCTCGATGCTCATGTACGCGGTGGTGATGATCACCGGCAGATCGGGCTGCGTGAGCCGGATGCGCCGGAGCAGCTCCACGCCGTCGGTATCGGGCAGGCGCATGTCGAGCACCGCGACATCGGGGCGGTGCAGCTCGAGCTGTTCCAGCGCTTCCGCTCCGGTCGACGCGAAGACCAGATCGTACCGAGGCTGAAACGCGCGCTGATAGCTGAGTCGGAGCGCGGGCTCGTCCTCGACGATCAGGACGCGCCGACGGCGCTTTGCCTGCGTCATGCCTCGTACTCCGCGACGGTGCCGGAGGGCGTCTGCAGAAGGAGAACGGCCAGCGGGATACACTAATCGGTTGCGGAGGAGTCGTCCATAGCAGACGCACCCCGCGGGGCGGGGTGCTCGCTCAGTCGTAGCTGGATTCGACGATGAACAGGTCGTAGAGCTTCGTGATGGTGAGGAGGAAGCGGATTTCCTCGCTCGGATTGCGCAGCAGCACCGCCTGCCGCCGCTCGGCCGCCAGGCGCTGGATCAGCATGAGTGCGCCCAGCCCGGCGGAGTCGACTTCCTTGGTGTGGGTGAGATCGATGACCAGACGGCCCGAGCCCTCGGGCATCTCGTCGAGCAGCTGCTCCGCCGCCTCGCGGATCGCTACACGAGTCTCCAGGCCGAGCATCTCCGGCGCGGCCAGTCCACGTTCCAGCCCCTGCGGGGTCCTCATCCATCCTCCTTCGGCACCGAGCTATCTCACCATCGATCGGTGAGACCTCTAGTTTTGCGGCCCCGGATCACTCCGGGTGTGCTCTTATCGGGCGGATCGACGCCTCGCCGCAGGTCAGTTGCGGCTGCGCCCCCGAGAAAGGCGAGTCTGGTGCCAGGCGCGCCAAAACTATATCAAATAGTGACTTACAGGCTGGATTGGACCCCAAGATGCGACGGCTTGCGTCGCACTCCGCGGCATTCTACCGCAAAAGAGGCGGGAGGGTAAGAGGGCCGGCGCGCCGGGGAGCGGGAACGGAGTCACCCTGAGCGGAGCGAAGGGAGCATGCGTTCGGGTATGGCTCCTTCGCTTCGCTCAGGATGACTCATTCCCGCTTACCGCTCCCCGCTAGAACTGAATCTGCGCCCCCAGCTCCACCACCCGGTTGGGCGGCAGGCCGAAGAAGGCCGTCGCCGAGCGAGCGTTGCGCGTCATCAGGATGAACAGCTTCTTCCGCCAGAGCGACATCCGGCCGAATCCCGCCCCGTCCATCCCCCCGCGCCTGGTCCCCGCGCGGGTGGCGATCAGCGTCTCACGGCCCAGGTAGAAGCTGGTGTCCATCACCTTCACGCTCACCGGCTTTCCGTTCTCCCCCGCGCGGCCGAGGGCCTGCAGCACGGCCGGAACGTCGGGCGACTCCATGAACCCATAGTGGGCGATCACCTGATAGAAGCCTTCGCCCAGCTCCCGACAGGCCACGCGGTGCTCCTCGTCCACCTGCGGGATCTCCTCGGTCACCACCGACATCAGCATCACCTTCTCGTGGAGCACCTTGTTGTGCTTGAGATGGTGCAGCAGCACCGGCGGCGCGCCGGTGGCGTCGGAGGTGAGGAACACCGCCGTGCCAGGCACGCGAGGCGGCTTCCGGCGGGCGACGTCGGCCAGGAACAGATCCATCGGCAGCGTGTTCTCCCGCACGATCGCGGCGAGCCGCGCGCGGCCGCGGTTCCAAGTCGTCATCAGCGTGTAGATGCCGACCGCGACCACCAGCGGGAACCAGCCGCCCTGCTCGATCTTGATCACGTTCGCCGCGAAGAAGGCGCCATCCACCGCCAGCAGCAGGGTCGTCAGTGCCCAGGCTCGCGGCGCCGGCCAGTCCCACAGGTCCCGCGCCACCGTGTGGAAGAGCATCGTCGTGATGAGCATCGTGCCGGTCACCGCGATGCCGTAGGCCGCCGCCAGGTTGGTCGAGCTCCGGAATCCGATGACCAGCGCCAGGCAGCCGATCCACAACGCCTGGTTCACCTCGGGGATGTAGATCTGCCCCATCTCGGTCTTGGACGTGTGCACGATGGTGACCCGCGGGCTGTAGCCGAGCTGCACGGCCTGACGGGTGAGCGAGAAGGCTCCCGAGATGAGCGCCTGGGAGGCCACGATCGCGGCGGCGGTGGACACCACGACCATCGGGTAGAGGCCCCACTCGGGCACCAGCGAATAGAACGGGTTGGTCGCGGCCTCGGGTCGGTCGAGGAGCAGCGCGGACTGGCCGAAGTAGTTGAGCAGCAGGCAGGGCAGCACCACCGTGAACCAGGTGGCCTTGATCGGCCGGCGGCCGAAGTGGCCCATGTCCGCGTACAGCGCCTCGGCGCCGGTCATCACCAGCACCACCGATCCCAGCACCAGGAAGCCCCGCAGGCCGTCCCGGGCGAAGAGGTCGATGGCGTGGGCCGGGTTGATGGCCGTCAGCACCGACGGGTGCATCAGGATCCCGCGGATGCCAAGCACCGCAATGCAGAGGAACCAGACGGCCATGATCGGACCGAACACCTGGCCTACGCCCATGGTCCCCCGCCGCTGAAACATGAACAGCGCCGAGAGGATCACGACCGCGATGGGCCAGACGAACCGGTTGAACGCGGGCGTGGCCACCCCGATGCCCTCCACCGCGCCCAGCACCGAGATGGCCGGCGTGATGACCCCGTCGCCATAGAGCAGTGCCGCGCCGAACAGGCCCAGGCTGATGAGCACGGCCCGCGCGCCGATGGCCCTGGTGCGCGGGCGGACCAGGGCGAGCAGCGCCAGGATGCCGCCTTCGCCCCGGTTGTCCGCCTGGAGCACGAAGGTCACGTACTTGAACGACACCACGAAGTTGATCGACCAGAACACCAGCGACATCACGCCGATGACGTTCTCGCGCGTGGGCGGGATGCTGTGGTGGCCCGCGAAGCATTCCTTGAGGGCGTAGAGCGGACTGGTGCCGATGTCCCCGTAGACCACGCCGAGCGCGGTCAGGGAGAACCCCAGGAGGGCGAGGCCCTTGTGTTGTGCTTTGCCTGAAGCCGTCGACACTAGGCGGGTGCGGCGCGGAGCCGCCGCAGCTCGAGCAGCCCGAGCACCAGCACGGTCACGATGATCACCGCCGAGCCGACGCACCAGCGACAGATGGCGTGGATGACGAACAGCTCGAGGTAGGTGAGATAGGCGGTGAACAGGACCCCGCCCGCGGCGAGCGCCGTGAGCAGGAGCGCCGGCGGCCGGCGCTCGACCTGGTCGGGCCGAAGCGCCACCAGGGCAACCGCCAGCAGGACCGCGTACCCGATGAGACCGATGAGGGCCACCTCGACCCCGAGGAAACGGCTCCAGATGCTGGTCTGGACCGTCTCGCAGCCGCCGCTGCCGCACGCCAGCGTCCCGATCCGTCCGATCTTGTACAGATAGAGGTAGGCCGACACAAAGAGCCCGAGCAGGCTCATGAGCGCCGCCCCCATGCGGTAGATCATTTGGCGCTGGTCGTCTTCGGCGCGAGCGAGTCCACCAGTCGGGTGATGGCGTCGGAGTCGAACCGGCCCTGGTACAGCCGGTTCCCGACCATCAGGGTGGGCGTCGACTGCACGCCGACCCGCATGCCTTCTTCATAGCTCGCCTGGATCCGGCCGGCGTGAACGTGGCCGGTCATGCAGGCATCGTACTTGGTGAGATCGAGGCCGTTGGCCTGAGCGTACTGCCGGAAGATCGGCGCCGCGTCGCGCGTGCCGGCCCATTCCGCCTGGCCGTCGTAGATCTTCTGGTGCTGCTCCCAGAACTTGCCCTGGTCGTCGGCGCAGGCCGCCGAGTGCGCCGCCAGCCGCGAGAACGGATGCTGCTGCAGCGGGAAGTCCCGGTAGCGCCATCTGAGCCGGCCCGTCTTGATCAGGCGCTCCTCGATGGTCGGCATCTGCAGCGTCGCGAAAGTCTGGCAGAAGGGACACTGGTAGTCGGCGTACTCGGTGATCTCCACCGGGGCGTTGGGACTGCCCTTCACGTAGCCGTGAAAGCCCGCCGTGTCTTTGACATCGATCTGCACGTTCGCCGGAATGCTCACGGTGGCCGGCTTGGAGAGCTGGTAGCCGAGCAGGCCGATGCCCACCACGGCCACGGCCGCCAGCAGGCCATAGAAGCGCTTCATTCCGACGGGCGATGCCGCCATGGTTCGTCGTCCTCCGGCTCATCCGGGTGAAACGAGTCCGTGCGCTGCGCCTCGTCCACGATCCGCCGACTTTCGGCGACCTCGGGGGTGTCGTAGGTGGACCGGACCTCGTAGTGGAACATCTCGCTGCGCGCGTCGCCCATCAGGCGGAGCAGCTCCGGTACGCCGCGGAGCAGTTGACCCGACCGGTCCAGCTCCCGGATGCGCTCCGCCAGGGCGCGCAGCATCTCCGCGAGCCGGTCGGCTCGCGCATCATCATAGACTTCTTCATGCTCTGCCATGGCTACCTCGAGAGGCGGCGGGACCCCTCGGTCAAGTTCATGTGAATGTTGCCGATAAACATAATCACCCGGGCCACGGCGGAGCCAAATCAGACCGTTTGCACCAAAAGGTGCAACCGGGTTAAATTCCATCGCGGGAGCCCCCTGCAGGACTCTGGAGTTCGACCTCTAAAGGATGGTGCATGAACAAGAAAAAGACCCGGCGTGACCCCGAAGCCATGGCCTTTGCGCAGGCCCGAGACGAGATGTTCAGCCATGTCCTCCGGTGCGGCGTCATCGACGCGCTTCCGGAGCATCAGAAGGAATGGTTCGACGACACGATGCTCTACCTGGCCGACCGGTACGAGGATTTGAGCGAGGAAGAGCTGGCGCAGCTTCGCCTGCTTGGCGAGCGGTTCTGCCAGCCGGTCCAGCGGAAGGTGGAGCCGGTCGAGACCGGCGCCGCGTAAGCGCTCGAGTGTCACGCCGCCGCCCCGACGCACGCCTCGTGTGTCGGGGCGTTTGTTTTGAGGGAACTCCGCGCCGGACAACATCGCGACGAGGCTCACCGCGCCCGACGCGCGCTTCGGCGACTATTCCTCGACCCAGCCCGGCGGAAACCGGCGCCAACGATAGCCTATCGCCAGGCGCGCCCCACCGCCGACCCCGGCCTCCGCAAACCACCCCGATCGCCCTCCCGGCCGCCCTTCGATACCCAGCGTCACCACGACATAGCCCTGGCCCACCGGCCCCTCGGTGGCCGCGATGCCGGCCGCCCCGTACACCCCCGCGCCGGTCCGTCGGGTCGGATTGAGAAGGAAGTGGGCGAGCAGCTCGCCCCGAACGGCCGCCTCCCCGTCGCTCACGCCGGCTCCGAGCGCGGCGGAGATCCGGGTCCGTTGCGAGGTCCTGATCGCACCATACAGACCACCCACCGCCACGGCCGGATCGGCGGCCGTCCCGATGGCCTGCACACCGAGCTCCATCACGCGCTGCGCCGACGCGACCGGGACCAACCCGACCAGCAATGCGAGAGCAGCAGCGAGCCCGCGCCCGAATGGCGACGGAGGGTCGTGGCTGAGCGCCGCCAACCGCCGACGCAAGCTGGGGCCGGGGGCAGAGGCGAGAAGGCAGGCCGAACCGCCACTGCGTTCTTTTGTGG
>DATEJD010000504.1:0-6119 GCA_035278325.1 Gemmatimonadales bacterium
AGTCGCGCCGAGTCGGCGCCCAGTGTGTCGGCGCCCAGGAGCGCGGCCACGGGGCCAAGGTCGCCCAGCGCCGCCGACAGCCGCAGCGTGCCCGGATCGGCGCCGGGACGGAGCTGGAGGCGGCCGCCACCGTCGGCCACGGCGACGTTGGACCGGAGCACGACCGTATCGAGCTGGACCTCTCCGTCGGCGGGCCGGAGCTTGGCGTAGAGCGTCGGAACCCGAACACCGCCGACGCCGCCCAGCGCGTTCACCGTACCACCGACAGAGCGAAGCCCGGCGGAATCCGACTCCAGCGCGAGATTGAACCGGCCCTCGACCCGTCCGTCGGCGTCGGCATTCCCGGTCCAGCGCGCCAGGTGCTCGACGGCAATCGTCCCCTCCGTCGTGAGCGTGTTCCGCTCCTGATCCGGTACACCGCGCAGGGTCGCGTTGAGCTTCGCGTCCGGACCGTCGGCGCGCACGGTGGCCTCGATGCGCCGGCCGTCCGCCATGGCGTCGAGCGAGCCCGCGGACAGCTCGGCCTGGTTCACCCGTGAGGGGAGGAGGACCAAGCCGAACCTGGCGCGCATGCTGTCGGGGCTCGCGCGGGTCGCGGCGGCAGTGAAGGTGGCGTTGAGGTCGGTGCGCAGATCGGGTCGGCCCAGCAGGGCCCCGAGGTTCACGCCGGTAAGCCGACCGTCACGCACCCGATAGGTGGGGGTCGCGGCGCCGGGGGCGGCGTCACCGCTGGCGGAGAACTGGCCGCCGTTGGTGCTGAGGTTCGCGTCGTAGACCACCTGCTCGCCGTCGAGCCGGAGGTACGCGGTTCCGCCGGTGAGCTCGACCCGGCCCAGGCGCGAGCGATCGATCGTGAGCCGGGCCCGCCCGGAGCGGGTAGTGCCGCGGAGGCGCGCCTCACCGGTAAGCGAGAGGGTTACCGCACCCGCGAGGTCGGGGCGTCCCATGAAGGTGCCCAGGTCCACGCCCTCGAGAGCCGCGCGCTGGAGCACGTACGACGCGGTGCTGTCGAACGGCCGCCCGAGCGCCTCGAGCACCAGGCGCCCGCCCTGCACGGCGCCCTTGCCCGAGAGGTGCAGACGACCATCGGCCAGCCGCGCGACCGCATCCACCCGCTCGACCCGGCGCGCGCCATACCGGAGCTCGTCGAAGTGCAGCTTGGCGGTGACACGGGCCTCGGCCGGGGCGCTGCCGCGGCCAGCCAGGCTGAATCGGCCGGAGAGCGGGGCTGTGGCGGTATCGCCGCTCAGCCGGCCGAGGTCCACCCGGTCGATGCGGCCGTCGCCCAGCTCGTAGGTGAGTGTGTCGCCCACCGTCACGTGCCCGACCGCGGTGATCGCCCCGCCGCCGGCAAGGATCTCGGGGCGGAGCTCGAGGCGGCCGTTCGCCAATCGCAGGGTGGCATGGCCCAGCGGTTGGTCGGCCCCGCTGTCACGGACGGCGGCGAGCTCGACCCGCGCGCGGACGCTCGCTGAGTCCGGTGCGGTACCCGCGCCGGCAAGGCGAAACCCGATGGCAAGTGCGCGCACGCTGTCCCCGCCGTCCTGGCCGGCCAGCGCCCGCGCGAGCGCCGCGGTGCCCGGCAGGTCGACGGCGGTCCCGGCCACTCGGTAAGTCGGGAGCGAATCGAACAGCCGAGCCCGGCCCGTCGCGCTCACGCGCGCGGAATCGAGCGCGCCGTGCAGCGTGAGGTCGGCCGTGCCGGACGTGAGCAGAGCCGAGAGCCGAAGCTCCCGCACCGCCGTGCGGCCGATCCGCGAGCCGCCCAGATCCAGCCGCACACTGCCGTCGGCGCGGGACAGCGATCCGTCGAGCTGCGCATCCAGGCGGCCATTCACCTCGCCGGGAGGGGCCGAGGCATGAAGCCGCGAAAGATCCAGCCGGCGCACCTCGCCGTGGGCCTGATACGCGGTAGGTCGACCCTGGCTGAGCCGGGTTCCGCCATCCAGCATGAGCCGGCCGCTGTCGAGGCTGGCCGCGAGGTGCGCTGTGACGAGATTCCCTTCGCCCTTGGCCTGGGCGTCAAGCCGTAGCTCTCCTGTCGCCGGCACCGACGGGTTGAGCGCGGCCAGGTCGGCCAGCGCCAGCGGCCGAGCGGCCAGCCGCACGTCCAGGCGCCCCACCTGCCGGGCGTCGCGGAAGCTCCGTGGCAGCACGACGTGGCCGGTCACCTCGCTCGCCTCGCTGTACAGGCGAACCGGATCCAGGCGGAGCTCCTCGGCCGTGACCCGGCCGCGGGTGGAGACCGAGAGCCAGCGGTCGCTGCGCGGCGGCTGCAACGCGAACTGGAGTCGGTCGATGGTGGCGAGTGCCGTCTTGCCCAGGCTGAGGTCGCGGGCGGCGAGATCCTGCATTCGCGCGTGTGCCACCGAGTCCGGAGAAAGCTCCGCCGTCACGGCCACGTCGCGAACCTCGAGGCGGCCGATCGCGAGGCCGCCGCTACCGGTCGTGTCGGACGACTTGCGCATGACCTCGACCAGGTCCCACTGGTTGCCCTGCCGGTGCGCGGCGATGGCGCCGCCCACGATCTCGAGCTCATCCAGCGTGCTCGCGGGGGGCCGGAGGCTGGGCAGACGGTAGGCCACGCGCAGGCGATCGATCAGCGCCAGCTCGCGGTTGTTATGGCGGAGCCGCAGGTTCTCCAGGGTCAGTCCGTGGAGGAAGTTGCCGGAGACGCGGTCGACCTCCAGCCGGTTGCCGGGATTGAGCGGCGCCAGCGTGAGCAGCTTCCGCACGACGACCGTCGCCACGGGCGGGAGTTGCAGCAGGCCCACCAGCACGACCACAATCACCAGCAGCGCCGTAAGCACCATTGCAACGCGGCGGAGCCAGCGCCGGCCCGGGCGCGGGGTGGTGTGCCGTGGATCCGTCGCCATAGCGGTCATGACTCTCGCGGTGGAGCGTGAATGCGCGACCCTAGCTATAGCGCCAAGGTTGCCGTGGAGCGGCAGTTACGACTATGAGCCACGTCACCGCACCAGCCGGGCAGCTGGTCTGTTTCGCGGTGGCGGCGCCGGGCCTCGAGCCGCTGGTTGCGGCCGAGCTGCGAGACCTTGGGACCCGGCACTCGATGACCATCGAAGAATCCGAGCCGGGCGGTGTCGGTTTCCGCACCGACAGCGCCGGGCTCTACGCGGCCAACCTGCACCTCCGGGTGGCCTCACGGGTGCTGGTGCGCGTCGCGTCGTTTCATGCCGGCGGCTTCCACGAGCTCGAGCGGCACGCCCGTCGGCTGCCGTGGAGCCGGTTCGTCACCTCGGGGCGAGGCGTCGCCTTCCGGGTAACCTCGCGGAAGTCACGGCTCTACCATCAGGAAGCGGTGGCCGAGCGGTTGCTCACGGCGGTGAGGACACAAGTGGAGGTCGCGCCTGCAGGAGCGGACAGTGAGCCGCAGGAGTTCGTGGTGCGGCTGTACCGCGATCAGTGCACCGTGAGCGCCGACGCCTCGGGCCAGCTGCTGCATCGCCGCGGCTATCGGCTCGAGACCGCCAAGGCGCCGCTCCGCGAGACGCTCGCCGCGGCGATGCTGGCTGCAACCGGCTGGACCGGCCAGGGTCCGCTGCTCGATCCCATGTGCGGCTCCGGCACGATTCCGATAGAAGCCGCGCTGCTGGCCCGCCGGATCCCGCCGGGCTTCGGCCGCACCTTTGCCTTCCAGTGCTGGCCCGACTTCGACCGTGACTCATGGAGTGCGGTACACGACCTTGGCCGCGAGCGGATCCTGCCGACCAGTCCGGTGCCGATCTTCGGCTCCGATCGCGACGCCGGCGCCGTGGAAGCCGCCGCGGCCAATGCGGTCCGCGCCGGCGTCAGCGCCGATATCGAGTGGCGCCGCGCCGCCATCTCGGCGGTCGCGCCGCCACGGACCCCGGGCTGGGTCGTGACCAATCCGCCCTACGGTGTTCGCGTCGGCGAGCGCAAGCGGCTCCGGGATCTCTACGCCCAGTTCGGAAACGTGCTGCGCGCCAAGTGCTCGGGGTGGGAGGTCGCGATGCTCACCGCGCATCGCGAGCTGGAGCATCAGACCGGATTGACCTTGGAGTCGAAGTTCGAGACCACCAATGGCGGGATCAGGGTGCGCCTCACGCGCGGTCGCGTCCCTTGACACGACGGGCGCGGACCCCGTGGCCGGGACCCGCGCCCGTCGTATACTTGAGCGGCTCCGACTAGGCGGCGGCTTTCGCGGGTTTCGAGATCGCGCCCGCGAGCATCTCCGACAAATAGCCGAGAATCGCGCCAATGACGAGCGCCAGGATGGTGCGGGACCAGGTCCCGTTGGCCCCCACGACGACGCTTACGGCGGTAGCGGCGCCGAGGAACGCGCCCGGGATGAAGCCGAGGATGCTGATCTTGGCCTGAAGCACCATCGCGATGGCCGCCAGGCCCACCAGGGCGGACAGCATCGGGACGCCGCCGCCGAACCGGTTCCACAGCGTGAGCGCGAGAAAGGCCCAGAACACTCCACTCAGATTGGCGGCGATGGTCTTGGTCAGGCCCTCTGTCTTGCCACCGGCTGCGAAGAAGCAGCCCCATGCGACGATGCCGGCCCACACCGGTAACGCGCCCGGCCCCAGCGCGACATAGGTCCATCCGGCGATCAGGATTCCGATGCTGACTGCCAGCGCGACGAGAGCGTCCATGTGCTACCTCCGTCCATCAGCGGGAAACTGAGTGTACCTCGTCGACGAAATGGGCCGACGGCGAGGCAGGTGAGGTAAGCGGACTGCGGTGGGTACAACCGACCGACGTTACGGGTCGTTACACGGCACGTCAAGATTGTTGCGCCGGTCCTCCAGGGAAAGGGTCCCACGAATGCGGCTGTTGACTATGGGTGTAACACTCTGCGCGGTCATGCTTTGCGCCCCTCGGCGGGGGTGGGCTCAGGCGGCTCACGCGGCCGACTCCGGCACGGCCGTCCTGCTGGTCCCCAAGGCCGTATGGGATGGCGCGGCGGACACGCCGCAGGAGGGCTGGGTCGTCCTGGTCCGGGGGGAGCGGATTGTTGCTCTAGGTCCCGCGGCGCGCATAAACGCGCCGCCCGACGCCGAGCGCGTCTCGCTGGCCGGCAGCACACTGATTCCCGGCCTCATTGAGGGGCACTCCCACCTGTTCCTTCATCCGTATAACGAGACCCTGTGGGACGACCAGGTGCTCAAGGAGCCGCTCGGCCTCCGGATCGCGCGGGCCGTGGCACACGCGGAGGCCACCCTTCGCGCTGGCATCACCACGGAGCGCGATCTCGGGACCGAGGGCGCGCTCGACAACGATGTCCAGCTCCGCCGGGCCATCGAGCAGAAGATCATCCCCGGTCCTCGCCTGATCGTGGTCACCCGCGCGATCGTGGCGACCGGCAGCTACGGCCCTTCACGCACCCGCTACGCGTTCGACCCGCCCCAGGGCGCCGATGAGGCCGACGGCGAGGAGGGCATCATGCGGGTGGTGCGGAGCCAGGTCGGACGCGGCGCCGACTGGATCAAGGTGTACGCCGACTATCCGTGGGGGCCCGGCGGCGAGCTCCGGCCCACCTTCACCCAGCAGGAGCTCGACGTGCTGGTGGCCACCGCGCGCGGAGCGGGGCGGCCGGTGGCGGCGCACGCCATGTCGCCGGAAGGGATGCGGCGGGCCGTGCTGGCCGGCGTCGAGACGGTCGAGCACGGCGACAAGGGCACGCCCGAGGTGTTTCGCCTGATGCGCCAGCGGAACGTGGCGCTGTGTCCCACGCTCGCCGCCGGGGAAGCGTACGCGACCTACTTCGACGGCTGGGTCAAAGGACGCGATGCCCCGACGCCCGATCTGGTGGCCAAGCGCGAGAGCTTCCGGGCCGCGCTCGCCGCTGGCGTGACGATTTGCTTCGGCGGGGACGTGGGCGTATTCCGCCACGGCGACAACGTCCGCGAGCTGGAGGCCATGGTGGAGTACGGCATGACGCCACTGGCCGCACTCCGCTCGGCCACCAGCATCAACGCCAAAATCTTCCACCTCGACGACCGCCTCGGCCGCATTGCGCCCGGCCTCCTCGCCGACCTCGTCGCCGTCGATGGCGACCCGACCCGCGATATCTCGGCGCTCCGGCGGGTGAAGCTGGTGATGAAGGGCGGGGAAGTGGTGAGGTAGGAGAC
>DATEJD010000505.1:0-8660 GCA_035278325.1 Gemmatimonadales bacterium
GATCGAGCTGATCACGCCGATCGCGATGGACGAGGGGCTCCGCTTCGCGATCCGCGAGGGGGGGCGCACGGTGGGCGCCGGGGTGGTGACGAAGATTCTGAAGTAGCGACGGACAGACGGTCAGACGGTCGGACGGCCACAACAGCCTGACCGCCGCCTCCACTGACCGTCGGACCGTCTGACCGTCTGACCGTCAAAGGACCGACACATGGCCCAGAAAATCCGCATCCGCCTCAAGGCCTTCGACCACGTCGTGCTCGATCAGGCCGCCGCGGACATCGTGCGCACCGCCGAGAAGACCGGCGCTCAGGTCTCCGGCCCGATCCCGCTGCCGGTCAAGACCGAGCGGTGGACCGTGCTCCGGAGCCCGCACGTCGACAAGAAGAGCCGGGAGCAGTTCGAGCTGCGCACGCACAAGCGGCTCCTGGACATCAACGATTCGCGTCCGCAGACGATGGATGCGCTGACGAAGCTCGACCTGCCCGCCGGGGTGGACGTCGAGATCAAGGTCGAATAGGCGGGCCTGACTGATGACCAACGGACTGATCGGCCGGAAGCTCGGGATGACCCGGG
Organism: Gemmatimonadales bacterium; assembly: GCA_035278325.1. Classification (GTDB taxonomy): domain Bacteria; phylum Gemmatimonadota; class Gemmatimonadetes; order Gemmatimonadales; family GWC2-71-9; genus CAVVWJ01. The sequence continues at coordinate 574 of DATEJD010000505.1, forward strand.
TGTTCCAGGAAGACGGCACCGCGGTGCCGGTGACGGTAATCGAGGCCGGCCCCTGCCGCGTGGTGCAGGTGCGGGAGGGCGGCGTGCAGCTCGGCTTCGGCGCGCGGCGGAAGTCGCGCACCACCAAGGCCGAGCTGGGGCATGCCAAGAAGGCCGGCCTCGAGGCGGCGCCCCAGGTGCTTCGCACCTTCGCGGCCAACGGCGAGGGCCTGGCGCCCGGCGCCGAAGTGAAAGTGGACATCTTCGCGGCGGGCGAGCTGGTGAAGGTCACCGGCACGACCAAGGGTCGCGGGTTCCAGGGCGTGGTCCACCGCCACGGCTTCGGCGGCGGTCCGGCTACGCACGGCAACACCCGGCACCGGAAGCCGGGCTCGATCAGCCCGGGCACCGACCCGTCGCGCGTCATCAAGGGCAAGCGGATGCCGGGCCACATGGGCGCGGCTCGCCATACCGAGCTGGGCCTCACCGTGGTCAAGGTGGACGCCGAGCGGAATCTCCTGTTCGTCCGGGGCGCCATCCCGGGCGCCAGGAATGGAATCGTCACCGTGGCCAAGCAGGGAGGCCCGAGCCGTCATGATTGAGGCCCCGCATTACTCGGCGGCCGGCGCCAAGCGCGACGCTGCGTTCGCGCTCCCGGCCGACCCGTTCGACGGCACCGTGAACGAGCCGGTGCTGCACCAGGCGGTGAAGGTGTACCTGAACAACCAGCGTCAGGGCACCGCCAAGACCAAGAGCCGGAGCTTCGTCTCGGGCGGCAACCAGAAGCCCTGGAAGCAGAAGGGCACCGGCCGCGCGCGGCAGGGCTCGACCCGTGCGCCCCACTGGCGGGGCGGCGGCATCGTGTTCGGCCCGACGCCGCGCGATTATCGCACGGAGATTCCGCGCAAGGTGAAGCAGCTCGCGCGGAAGAGCGCGCTCAACGCGCGGGCCCGGGAGGGCGCGCTGCACGTGGTCGAGCAGTTCGCGTTCCGGACTCCGAAGACCGCGCGCCTGGCGGCGCTGCTCGCGAGCCTCGGCCTGGCCGATCGCAAGGTGCTGGTGCTGAGCGCCGCCACCAACGAGGCGCTCTACTTGAGCGGGCGCAACCTGCTCTCGGTGGACGTGATGCCGTTCGCGCAGGCCTCGGCATACGATGTCCTGTGGGCCGACGCGGTGGTGGTCGAGGAGGGCGCGCTCACGGGTGAGACTCGCGAGCTCGGCGCCGAGGAGCTTCCGGCGCTGCCCGAGCGCGAGAGGCGCGCTCCGGTGGAGGCCAAGGCACCCAAGGCCGCGAAGAAGAGCGCCAAGGCTTCCGCGCCCAAGGCGGCTAAGCCTCCGAAGCCGGCCAAGGCCGCCAAGAAGAGCGCGACCAAGGCCGCGAAGCAGAGCTCGGCCAAGGCGGCCAAGCCTGCCTCGAGCCGCAGCAAGGGGAAGAGCGCGGCCAAGTCCGCCAAGAAGGCCGCGCCCAAGAAGAAGGGGAAGAAGTAATGCCCACCCTGCACCAGATCATCGTCCGCCCGGTGGTGACCGAGAAGAGCTCGGCCGCCTACCAGAACGGCAAGGTGTACACCTTCGAGGTGCACCCGGAGGCGAACAAGCACCAGATCCGGGACGCGCTCCAGAAGCTGTTCGGCGTCACGGCCACCGGCGTGCGCACGATGCAGATGCGCCGCCACACCGTCACGCGCGGCCGCACCCGCGGCACCACCGCGCGCTGGAAGAAGGCCGTGGTCACGCTCAAGGAAGGCGATTCGATCGCCGTGTTCGAGGGCTGAGATGAGCATCCGTCAATTCCGGCCGATGACGGCCGCCACGCGCTTCAAGTCGGTCAGCGGGTTCGACGAGATCACCCGCGACACGCCCGAGAAGTCGCTGCTCGAGCCAATGAAGAAGAGCGGCGGGCGCAACAACCTGGGCCACCTGACCTCGCGGCATCGGGGCGGCGGCCACAAGCGCCAGTACCGGAAGATCGACTTCAAGCGGAACAAGTTCGGGATTCCGGGACGGGTCGCGGAGATCGAGTACGATCCGAACCGGAGCGCCCGCATCGCGCTCATCGTGTACGCCGACGGCGAGAAGCGGTACATCCTGCACCCCAAGGGCCTGAACCAGGGCGACATCGTCGTGTCGGGCCCGGGGTCCGACAGCCGGACCGGGAACGCGCTCCCGCTCAACGAGATCCCGCTGGGCACCTCGGTGCACAACGTCGAGCTCAAGATCGGGAAGGGTGGCCAGCTGGCTCGCACGGCGGGCTCAAGCGCCCAGGTCGTGGCCAAGGAAGGCGAGTACGTCACCCTGCGCCTCCGCTCGACCGAAATGCGGCTGGTGCACGGCCGCTGCCTCGCCACCATCGGCGAAGTGGGCAACGCGGAGCACGAGCTCCTCTCGGTCGGCAAGGCGGGCAAGACCCGCTGGCTCGGCCGGCGGCCCACGGTGCGCGGCGTGGCCATGAACCCGGTGGATCACCCGCTGGGCGGCGGCGAGGGCAAGAGCTCGGGCGGCCGGCCGCCGACGAGCCCGTGGGGCAAGGTCGAGGGTCGCAAGACCCGGCACCGGAAGAAGCCGTCGACCAAGCACATCGTGCGGGGACGGAAGCGCGGGAAGGCGACGACGTGAGTCAGCCTGAGCGAAGCGAAGGGGCATGCGTCAGATCATGGCTCCTTCGCTTCGCTCAGGATGACCCGCGGCTCGGGATGACTCGTAGACCTACGACTTAGGGTCAGGAAGACACATGGCGAGAAGCGTCAAGAAGGGGCCCTTCGTTCAGGATTCGCTGATGACGAAGGTGCAGATCCTGAACAGCAAGAACGAGAAGCGCGTGGTCAAGACCTGGAGCCGGGCGAGCACCATCCTGCCCGAGTTCGTGGGCCACACCTTCGCCGTGCACAACGGGAACAAGTTCGTCCCGGTGTACGTCACCGAGAACATGGTGGGCCACAAGCTGGGCGAGTTCGCGCCGACGCGCCTGTTCCGCGGGCACAGCGGCAAGATCGTGGCCGACAAGAAGGCCAAGCCGGAGTAACCATGAGCGGCCATGCGATTCAGCGGCTGGTGCGCCAGTCGCCCCGGAAGATGCGGCTCGTGATCGACCTCATTCGCGGCAAGGACGTGAACGAGGCGTACGCGATCCTCAAGTTCAACAAGAAGCTCGCGGCCAAGCAGATCGCCAAGACGCTCAAGTCGGCGGTCGCGAACGCGGAGCAGAAGGCGTTGAAAGAGAATGAGCGGTTCGATCCGGACGCGCTCTACGTGAAGAAGGCGATCGTGAACGGCGGCCAGCCGCTCAAGCGGTTCACCGCGGCGGCGCAGGGGCGCGCCACGCCGATCCGGAAGCGCACCAGCCACGTGGAGATCCACGTGGACAGCAAGGAGACGGAGTAACATGGGTCAGAAGACGCATCCGGTCGGGCTCCGGCTCGGCATCGTCAAGCAGTCGTCCTCCCGCTGGTTCGCGGACAAGGACATGCCGGCGCTGCTCAAGGAAGACGAGCTGATCCGGAAGTACTTGAAGACCCGCCTGGGCCACGCGGCCATCGCGCAGATCGACATCGAGCGGCGGCCGGGCAAGGTCACCATCACGGTGCACACCGGCCGGCCGGGCGTGGTCATCGGGAAGCGCGGCGCCGAGGTGGACAAGCTGCGCGACGAGCTGGCCCAGCTCACCGGCAAGGAAGCCGCGATCAACGTGGAAGAGATCAAGCGGCCGGAGCTCTCGGCGCAGCTGGTGGGCGACAACATCGCGCACCAGCTCACCCAGCGCATCTCGTTCCGCCGCGCCATGAAGCGCGCGGTCCAGAGCGCCATGCGGATGGGTGCCCAGGGCATCAAGGTGCGCGCGGCGGGCCGCCTGGGCGGCGCCGAGATCGCGCGGACGGAAGGCTATCACGAGGGGCGGGTGCCCCTGCACACACTGCGGGCCGACATCGACTACGCCACCAGCACCGCGAAGACCACCTACGGCACCATCGGCATCAAGGTGTGGATCTTCAAGGGCGAGGTGATCGAGGACGTGTCGGGCCGGACCTATAGCACGGGGGCCTGAGGCCGATGCTCGCGCCCAAGCGAATCAAGTTCCGCAAGCAGTTCAAGGGCCGGACCCGCGGCATCGCCGCCCGGGGGAACTCGGTGGCATTCGGCGAGTTCGGGCTCATGAGCCTGGAGCCGGGCTGGGTCACCAACCGGCAGATCGAGGCGTCGCGCGTGGCCATGACCCGCGAGATGAAGCGAGGCGGCAAGGTGTGGATCCGGATCTTCCCGGACAAGCCGATCACCAAGAAGCCCGCCGAGACCCGCATGGGAAAGGGCAAGGGCAACCCGGAGGGCTGGGTGGCGGTGGTGAAGCCCGGTCGCGTGATGTTCGAGATCGAGGGCATCAGCGAGGATCTGGCCCGGAAGGCGCTGGCCCTGGCCTCCGCCAAGCTGCCGGTCAAGACCCGCTTCATCCGGCGCGAGGAGGTCTGACCGATGAAGGCGAACGAGATCAGGGACATGTCGGTGGACGACATCAAGTCGAAGCTCGAGGAGCTCACGACCGAGCGCTTCAACCTGCGCTTCCGGTCGGCCACCGAGTCGATCGAGAACCCGATGCGGTTCCGGGCGCTCCGGCGCGACATCGCGCGGCTCAAGACGATTCTTGGCGAGAAGGCAACCGAGGGCGGCGAAAAGGATGTCGGCAATGGCTGAACAACAGCAGACCCAGGCGGCCGCCCGCGCGCGCCGCAAGGTCCGGACGGGTGTCGTCACCAGCGACAAGATGACCAAGACGGTGGTGGTCTCGCTGGTGCGGCGGTACGCCCACCCGGTCTACGGCAAGCAGGTGACGCGGACCAAGACGGTGAAGGCGCGGAACGTCGAGGGTGAGGGCGCGGCCCGGGCCGGCGACACCGTGCGCATCATGGAGACGCGGCCGCTCGCGAAGACGGTCCGCTGGCGGGTCACCGAAGTGGTCGAGAGGGCCAAGTAGCCATGGTCCAACAGGAATCGATTCTCCGGATCGCGGACAACTCGGGCGCCCGCCGCGCGCTCGTGATCCGCGTGCTGGGTGGGAGCAAGCGGCGCTACGCCGGCCTGGGCGATACCGTCGTGGTGGCCATCAAGGACGCCATCCCGACCGGTCAGGTCAAGAAGGGCGACGTGGCCAAAGCGGTGATCGTGCGGACGGCCAAGGAGACCCGTCGCAAGGACGGCTCCTACATCCGGTTCGACGAGAACGCCGCGGTCCTGATCAACGACGCGGGCGAGCCGCGGGCCACCCGTATCTTCGGGCCCGTCGCCCGCGAGCTGCGCGAGAAGCGGTACATGAAGATCGTCTCGCTCGCGCCGGAGGTGTTGTAGCATGAAGCCGCTCGTCTACAAGAAGGCCAAGCGGGTGCGCCACCAGGCGCCGGTCCGCCAGCGCCTGCACGTCGCCAAGGGCGACACCGTGCAGGTGATCTCCGGCGACGACAAGGGCAAGCGGGGCGCGGTGCTCCGGGTGCACCCCAAGACCGGCCGGGTCACCGTGCAGGGCGTCAACATGATCAAGCGCCACCAGCGCCAGACGCAGACGGCGGAGGCGGGGATCATCGAGCGTGAAGCCCCGATCCATCACTCGAAGGTGATGCTGCTGGATCCGAAGAGCGGAGAGCCCACCCGGGTCCGCCGGCGCAAGGACGCCGACGGCACGGTGGAGCGGATCGCCGTGAAGTCGGATCAGCCGATTCCGAGGAACCGGTAACGATGGCCGAGACGACCGAGAAGGCGCCCAAGGCGCCGAAGAAGGGCGGCGCCCCCGAGGGTGCGCCCGGCAAGGGCAAAGGCAAAGAGAAGGACAAAGGCGCCGGCGGCGCGGTCGACCACGCGCCCAAGGCGGCCGAGGGCACCCCGCGGCTTCAGGAGTACTACGAGAAGACGGTACGGGCCAAGCTGCAGAAGGATTTCGGGCTCGCGAACCCGCACCAGGTGCCACGGCTGGAGAAGGTAGTGCTCAACATCGGCATGGGCGACGCGGGCAAGAACCCGAAGCAGCTCGAGGCCGCGGTCGAGGAGCTCGGGCTCATCACCGGCCAGAAGGCCGTGGTGACCCGCGCCAAGAAGGCGATCGCGAACTTCGGGCTCCGGGCCGGCATGCCGGTCGGCTGTACGGTGACGCTCCGCGGCGCCCGCATGTACGAGTTCCTGGACCGCTTCATCACGCTGGCGGTCCCCCGGATCCGCGACTTCCGCGGTCTCCCCAACCGGAGCTTCGACGGGCGGGGGAACTATACGTTCGGGATCAAGGAGCAGATGATCTTCCCGGAGATCAACTTCGACAAGGTCGAGAAGATCCACGGGATGGACATCACGATCGTGACGTCGACCGAGCGCGACGACCTGGCGATGGCGCTGCTGCGCGAGCTGGGCTGGCCGTTCCGCGGCGAGACACCTCAGAGGGTTGCGTAAATGGCAAAGACTGCCTGGATCGAGAGAGCCAAGCGGACTCCGAAGTTCAAGGTGCGCACGGTGCGCCGCTGTCAGCGCTGCGGCCGAAGCCGCGCGGTGCTGCGGAAGTTCGGCCTCTGCCGTATTTGTTTCCGTGAGCTCGCCCTCAAGGGGGAAATCCCGGGCGTGCGCAAGGCCAGCTGGTAAGGGGAACGAGGGAATGAGCCTGACAGATCCCGTCGCGGATATGCTCACGCGCATCCGGAACGCCTGCTCGGCGGGCCACCGGCGTGTCGACATGCCGGTGAGCAAGCTGAAGACCGAGGTGGCCCGGCTGCTGCGGGACAACCACTACATCGCGGACTACAAGATCCTCGATGACGGCGCGCACGGCGTGCTGCGGTTGTACCTGAAGTATCACAACGAGCTCCCGGTCATCCGCGAGCTCCGGCGCATCTCGACGCCCGGTCTCCGGCGCTACGTCAAGTGCCGCGAGCTGCCGCGGGTCAAGAACGGCCTCGGCATGGCGATCGTGTCGACCCCGAAGGGGCTCATGACGGATCGCGAGGCGCGGAGCGCGAACCTGGGCGGCGAGCTCCTCGCCGTGGTCTGGTAGGAGGGGCCATGTCGCGAATCGGCAAGAAGCCGGTGGCCGTGCCCAAGGGCGTCACCCTCGACCTGGCGGGCAATACCGTCGCGGTCAAGGGTCCCAAGGGCGAGCTCCGGCGCACCCTGCACCCGTCGATGAAGCTGAGCCTGACCGATGGCAACTTCTCGGTCGCGCGGCCGGACGACGAGCCCAAGCACAAGGCGCTCCACGGCCTCTCGCGCACGCTGGTGCAGAACATGATCGAAGGCGTCACCAAGGGCTTCAGCAAGACGCTCGAGATCCAGGGCGTCGGCTACAAGGCCGAGGCCAAGCCGTACGGTGTGAACCTGATCGTCGGCTACTCGCACCCGGTCAAGTACGAGGCGCCCAAGGGCATCAAGATCTCGGTCGAGAACAACACGATCGTGAAGATCGAGGGCGCCGACAAGGAAATCGTGGGCCAGGTCGCGGCCGAGCTGCGCGCCGTGCGCCCGCCCGAGCCCTACAAGGGCAAGGGCGTGCGCTACCAGGGCGAGCAGGTCCGCCGCAAGGCCGGCAAGACAGGAGCCAAGTAAGCATGCGCACCATTCACGCGCCGAAGGGCCGGGCCCAGCTGCGCTATCGCCGTCACCTCCGGGTGCGCCAGCGGGTCACCGGCACGGCCGAGCGGCCGCGGCTGGTGGTGTTCCGCTCGCTCAAGCACATCTACGCTCAGCTGGTGAACGACGACTCCGGCGTCACCCTGCTGGGCGTGGGCGACACCAGCGAAGGGCTCCAGGTCGAGGGCAAGGGCAAGATCGGCCGCGGCAAGGCGGTCGGGAAGCTGCTGGCCGAAAAGGCCAAGGCGGCGGGCGTATCGCGGGTGGTGTTCGACCGCGCCGGCTACCGTTACCATGGTCGCGTGCAGGCCGTCGCCGACGGCGCGCGCGAAGGCGGATTGGAGTTCTAAATGGCTGACGAGAACCAGACCAACGAAGCGCCGGCGGAAGCCGCAACGGACGTCGCAGCAGCGGCTCCGGCTCCCGAGGGCGATCGCCCGCAGGGCCGTGGCCCGCGTGGCGGCCGTGGCGGACCCGGTGGTGGCCGTGGCCGTGGCGGCAACGATCGTGGCGGCCGTGGC
>DATEJD010000506.1:0-2173 GCA_035278325.1 Gemmatimonadales bacterium
TGCGGGCGCCGGCGCGCCGGGAACCGGCGCCGGCGGCTGCGTCCTGGCCATGCGGGCGGCCAGCATCTCCCGCGCGCTCTCGCGATCCACCGCCTGCCCATACTCCGCGAGATAGTCCGACTGGCGGATGTCGGCCTGAAGCTCGTCGGGCGTGAGCGGCGCCATGCGTGACGAGGGAGGAATGAGCCGGGTGGCCACTACGGGCGTGGGCGAGCCGCGGGCATCGAGCACCGTCACCACCGCCTCGCCGATGCCGAGCGAGGTGAGCGTCTCCTGGAGATCGTAGAACTCGGTCTTGGGGAACGTGCGCACGGTGGCCCGGAGCGCGGTGTCATCATCCGGCGTATGGGCCCTGAGCGCGTGCTGGATCCGGTTGCTGAGCTGGGCCAGCACCTCGTCCGGCACGTCCTTGGGCGTCTGGGTCACGAAGTAGATGCCCACGCCCTTGGAGCGAATGAGCCGCACCACCTGCTGCACCTGGCTCAGGAACTCCTTCGAGGCGTCGGCGAACAGCAGGTGCGCTTCATCGAAGAAGAAGGCGAGCTTGGGCTTGGGCAGATCGCCCGCCTCGGACAGGTTGTGATACAGCTCCGCCAGCATCCACATCATGAAGGTGGACCAGAGCAGCGGCTTGTCCTGCACGTCGGCCAGCTCGAGGACGGTGGCGATGCCGCGGCCGTCGGAGGTCGTGTGCAGCATGTCCTTCACGTCGAATTCGGGCTCGCCGAAGAACACCCCTGCGCCCTGCGATTCCAGCTCGATCATCTTGCGTAGCAGCACGCCCACCGTGGCGCCCGACATCCCGCCGTATTGCGCCAGCGCGGGCTTGCCCTCGTCGGACGAGAGGAACTGCAGCACCGCGCGGAGGTCGGGCAGGTCCAGCAGCGGAAGCTGGTTGTCGTCGCTGTACTTGAAGACCATCGTGAGCACGCTGGTCTGGGTGTCGTTGAGCGAGAGCGCCTTGCCCAGGAGCAGCGGGCCGAACGAGCTCACCGTCGCGCGGAGCTGCACGCCGAGCTTGCCGCTCAGGCTCACGAACTCGCAGGGCGTCCCCGCCGGCTTCCAATTCAGCCCGACATCCTTGGCACGGGCGGTGACCCGGTCGCTGGCCTCGCCCGGCATGGCGAGCCCGCTCAAATCGCCCTTGATGTCCGCGGCGAAGACAGGCACGCCCTGGGCCGAGAGCTGTTCGGCCAGCAGCTGCAGCGTCTTGGTCTTGCCGGTGCCGGTCGCCCCCGCGATGAGGCCGTGGCGGTTCATCATGGCGAGCGGAATCCTGACCTTGGGTTCCTGGTGCACCGTCCCGTTCTTCTCGAGCGCGGCGCCGAGGATGACCGCGGGGTCGGTGAAGCCATAGCCGGCGGCGAGCATATCGGTAAACGAGCTGGGCATGGGGACTGAACTCGGTTGGTGGTGAGAGGCGTGGGGACGTGGTTCGGTCCGGAGGTCACCTCACGGGATCGAGCGCGGTCGCAGCGAGGATCGAGCGCGGTCGCACCGACGACAGAGAGTACAGGCCTGACGCCTCGGCGTCGAGCCCCGACGTCGAGGTCATGTCGCGCCGTCGAGCACGGCGGCCACCCGCTCCATCTCCTCGATCGTATTGTATCCGTGGGGACTCAGGCGGATGGCCCCCTCGCGCAGGCTGCAAATGATGCGCGCGGCCTTGAGCCGCCGATACACGTCCGTGACGTTCTCGGGCGCCAGGCACACGATGCCCGAGCCGTGTTCCCCCCGAGGCGAGGTCACGGCGGCGCCGGTGCGCTCCGCCCACGCGATCACAGGCTGGTGGAGTCGCTGCAGGTGGGCCTGAATGCGCTCGACGCCCAGCTCCAGAATGAGGCCGAGCGATGCGTTCATGCCGGCGAAGTCCTGATACGGAAGGGTGGCGAGCTCGAACCGGCGACCGTCATCCCTGAGCGAGTCGCTGTACGCGGTGAGCCGGGTCAGGTCGTCGGTGCCCTCGAACGCCATCCAACCGGTCACCGGCGGTCTCAGCCGTGCGATCAGATCGCGCCGCACGTACACGAACCCCGATCCCCATGGCGAGAGCAGCCACTTCTGGCCACCGCAGGCCAGGACATCCACCTCCACGCTGGACAGGTCCAGCGGCACCTGGCCGACGGCCTGAATCGCATCCACGATGAGCCAGGCGCCGGTGCGCCGGGTGGCC
>DATEJD010000507.1:0-3789 GCA_035278325.1 Gemmatimonadales bacterium
CGGGAGTGGAGCGCGAGGAGCTCGAGGCGCTGCGGCACGCGACGGCGGCGGTGCACTAGAGCGGTGAGCGGTGGGCGGGGAGGTGAGTCACCCTGGAGGTGAGTCACCCTGAGCGGAGCGAAGGGGGCATGCGTTCGGTCATGCCCCCTTCGCTCCGCTCAGGGTGACTCTGTTCCAGCTCACCGCTCACCGCTCACCGCTTACCGCGCAGTCTGTCGATCTCCCGCCGATCCCGCTTCGACGGCCGCCCGCGGTCCGGTCCGAATACCGAATGCACCGACTTGAGCTGGGCCGCGAGGGTCTCGCGCGCGGCGATGCTCTCCGGCGTTTCCTCGTACAGCTCGGCGGCCGCGGTGGCGGGGCCGCGGCGGGCCGAGAGGGCCCGGACCACGATGTCGTGCTCGTACGGGCCCAGCCGCACCCGGATCCGGTCGCCCACCTGGACCGGGCGGGCGCGCTTGGCCCGGTCGCCGTTCACCTGGACCTTGCCGCCCGCGATCGCCTCGGCCGCCAGAGATCGGGTCTTGAAGAAGCGGGCGGCCCACAGCCATTTGTCCAGTCGGACGCGACCGTCGTCCGCGTCCTCCTCCGCATTTCGCATTCTCAATAGTACACCGCACGACTCCGGTCCGAGCTCCCCAGGGGTTGGGCTGGCCGGGGAGGCCATCTGGCGGCGGGCGCGGCATTTGCAGTCCAGAATGCCTTCTCCCGTCAATCCCGGATCGACATGCTGCCGCTGCCATCCGTCTGGATCTCCCTGGCGCTGGCCCTCGCGCCGGTGCGCGCCCCTGTGGCGGCGCGCCCCAGTCCTGCCCCACGCCCGGTTCCGGTCGACACCCTCATGTCGGCCGCCGCCCGGGCGCTCGAGCAGGGCCGCCCGTGGGAAGCGAGCCGGCTGATTGCCCCCGTGGTGGCCGATTCGTCCCGCCGGACACCCGACGCCTTGATGCTGGCCGCGACGGCCGCCAGCCGCTGGAATGGATGGCGGGAGGTAGTTCGCCTGCTGGACGGTCAGCCCTGGGTGGACAGCGTGCCCGACGGCCGCGCCCGTCTGCTCCTCGCGCGGGGCTCCTTCGAGGTCGGCGCCGACTCGGCAGCCCTCCGGCACGTCCTCACGGTACCGGTCTCCAACCTCGCCACGCTCGACGGCGAGCGGCTGGTGACCCTGGCCCTGGTGCTCGAGCGCCTCGGCGCGCGCGACAGTGCCGCCAAGACATACGCCCGCGCCGCGGACGTGCTCCCCGCGATTGGTGGGTGGCTCCGGATCCGGGCAGCCTCGGTAACCGACGACAGCACTGCCCGGGCCTGGCTCTACGCCGGGGTGACCGACCCGCTCGCCCGTGACCGGATCGGCTGGAGCGAGGCGTCGGCTCATCTGGGGATCGGCGATCTGGACGGCGCGGCAGCCCGGTACCAGGCCCTGGGCGCCCGAGCCATCGCGGCTCGCCTGCGGTTCGGGGCCAGTTCTGACACTGCCAGGCGGACCGCGGTCCGTCGGGAACTGGTGGGCCTCGTGACCGCCCGGCGGAGCCCGGCGGAAATTCGCGACGCGATCGCGCTACTCGACAGCGCTTACGCGCCCCTCACGCCGGCCGAGGAGCTGGAAGTGGGCCGCGCGGCCAGCTCAGCGGGCAGCCTGCCGCGCGCTGCCGCCGCGTTCGAGCGCGCCTTCGCGGCAAAGCTGGGCAACGGCGAGGACCACTTCGCCCTTGCCACCGTGCTCACGAAGCTCGGCCGCCACGCCGAGGCGGCGCCCCAGTTCGCGCTGGTGCACGCGCCCAAGGCGCTCGAGGCCTCGGCGGCCTATCAGCGCGCCCGGGCGCTGGTCCGGGACGGTCAGCTCGCCGCGGGCCGCAAGGCGCTGGACCGCGTGGTGCGTCTCTACCCACGCGACACTACCGCGGCGTCGACCGCCCTGTTCCTGCTGGGCGACCTGGCCACCGACGACCGCGCCGACCCGCAGGCTCGCGAGCTGTTCCGGAAGATCGTGGCACGCTACCCGACCAGCCGATTCGCGCCGACGGCTGGATTCCGCGCGGCGATGATCGCGCTCGTGGCGGGCGACGCCCAGGCGGCGGCCGCCGAGTTCGACGAGCTGGCTCGCCGGTACGCCCGGAGCGACGAGGCCGCGGCGGCGGTGTACTGGGCCGGCCGGGCCTGGGGAATCGCCGGCGATACCGCCACCGCGCGCCAGCGCTGGGAAACCCTCGCCGCGGGCGACCCGGGCTCCTACTACACCGGGCTCGCGTGGCGACGCCTCGCGCGGCCCGAGTGGGTGCCGCCCGCGGCACCCGACAGCTTCGTCACGATCCCGGTGGCCGACAGCGCGATGGGCCGCGCGGCGCTCCTCGCGCGGCTGGGTCTTGGGCTCGAGTCGCGCTGGGAGTACGATCGCCTGCTGCGCCAGAGCGACAGCTCCGCCGAGCGTCTGCTGGCGCTCGCGGCGGCGTTCCGGCGCGACGGCTTTGCGTCGCAGGCCATTCAGCTCGCCCGGCGCGCGCTCGCGCTCGGCGCGCCGGCCGACGCCCGCACCTATCGCCTGCTGTATCCGGTGATGCTGGAAGACGCGCTCCTGGCCGAAGCGGCGAGCCACGGGCTCGATGCGGCGCTCGTGGCGGCGCTCATCCGCCAGGAATCCATGTTCAATCCGCTGGCGACCTCACCGGTTGGCGCGCGAGGCCTGATGCAGGTGATGCCCGACCTGGGAGGCCGCCTGGCCACGACGCTCGCCTATCCGGTGTGGGACCCGGTGCTGCTCTACCAGCCGGATGTAAGCCTGCAGCTCGGCTCCTTCCACCTGCAGGAGCTCGCCGATCAGTATCGCCGCCCGGAGCACGTGCTCGCGGCCTACAACGCGGGCGTGAGTCGGGTGGAGCGGTGGTCGCAGCGGCTCGGCGTGGACGACCCCGAGATCTTCACCGAGCGGATCCCCTTCGCCGAGACGCGCGGCTATGTGCGCGCCATCCAGCGCAACGAGGAGATCTACCGCGGGCTCTACGCCTGGGGGGCCGTCACCGCAGCGAAGTGAGCGCACAAGGCTGGCACCGGAGCAGGCATTTTCTTAGGTTCCAGCCTTCCCGCCATCAAGGCCACTTCCGGTTGCTCGATTCTGCGCGCTCGCTGGACGCACTCGACCGGATCGGCGAGGGCATTTTCGCCCTGAACGCCGATGGGCGCTTCACCTACGTCAATCACGCCGCTCGCCGCCTGCTCCCGCCGCTCATCGGCGCCACCCGTGACCTGCTCGGCACGGTCATCTGGCAGGCGTCTCCGTCGTTCCCCGGCACGCCCGCCGGCCTGGCTCTCCGCCGTGCCGTGAGCGAGGGGGTGCCGGTCCGGCACACGCTGAGGGACCCGTCGACCGGCCAGATGCTGGAGCTGAGGCTGTTCCCGTCGCCCGACGGGATGAGCGGACTCCTGATGGAGATCGCGCGGCCCAAGGCGTCCGACGTGCTGGACCGGGTGAGCGATCTTTACCTCGCGTGCGATGACGAGTGGCGGCTCACGCTGGTGAACGCCCGCGCCGCGGAGTATCTCCGCCTGCTCGGCCCCGAACGCGGCGATCCGATCGGCCGCGTAGTCTGGGACGTGATTCCGGGGCTCGTCGGGTCGCGATTTCAGGCCGAAGCGTTCCGCGCGCTGGTCGAGCACGCCGAGGTCGAGTTCGAGGGTTTCTTCACGCCGCTCAAGCGGTGGTTCTCGGTGCGGATCACCCCCTCGCACGATGGCATCATCGCCTGCGTGCGCGATGTGACCGGCTGGCGCCAGACCAGACGGACGCTCACCCGC
>DATEJD010000508.1:0-3544 GCA_035278325.1 Gemmatimonadales bacterium
TGCGTTGGGGCATGCCCCCTTCGCTTCGCTCAGGGTGACTCGCCCCCACTCCCCGCCCTATCGCCCTATCGCCCTATCGCCCCGCCATCGGTATTATGCAGATACGAGGAGCTCCACCATGCGCTACACCACCTACTCCAAATACCATCCCGAACTGACCGACGCCGTCAACCTCCAGGGCCTCCTGGACCAGCTGACCGACTTCCTGCTCCAGAGCGGCTTCGCCGGCGGGTCGCCCTCCTTCTGGCACGACGACATGCCCGACGGCGAGCGCTCGATGGACGCCCTCCGGCAGGCCATCCTCCAGGCGCTGATCGATTCGGGGCAGCTCACGCCCGACATGCTCAAGGTGCTCCGCGGCGAGTCCACCGGCGACGCGGCGCGCGACAAGCAGATCGAGCAGCAGCTCGGCGAGCTGCTCGACAAGATCGTCCAGCGGCTGATCGACGAGGGCTACCTCAACGTCACCCAGGCGCCCCAGGTCCCCCAGGGCTACCAGAGCATGTTCGGGCCCGGCGGCCAGGCCCGCTCGGCGGCGCAGCAGGTGCAGTTCAATCTCACCGAGAAGGGCATCGACTTCCTCGGCTACAAGACCCTCAAGAACCTGCTGGGCAGCGTGGGCAAGTCGAGCTTCGGCGCGCACGACACGCCCTATCTCGCCACCGGCGTCGAAGCCGAGGGGGTGAGCAAGCCCTACGAGTTCGGCGACGTGCTCAACCTCGACGTGCCGGCCACCCTCACCAACGCCATCGCGCGCGAGGGCCTGGGCGTCCCGCTCAACATCGAATACGCGGACCTGATGGTGAGCCAGAGCGAGTACCGCTCGAGCGCGGCCACGGTGCTCATGCTCGACTGCTCCCACTCGATGATCCTGTACGGCGAGGACCGCTTCACCCCGGCCAAGAAGGTGGCGCTGGCGCTCACGCACCTGATTCGCACCCAGTTCCCCGGCGACAGCCTGCGGGTGATCCTGTTCCACGACTCCGCCGAGGAAATCCCGCTGAGCGCGCTGGCGACCGCGCAGGTGGGACCGTACCACACCAACACCGCCGAAGGCCTCAAGCTCGCCCGCCGGCTGCTGCTGGCGCAGAAGAAGGACATGCGCCAGATCATCATGATCACCGACGGCAAGCCCTCGGCGCTCACCATGGCCGATGGCCGGATCTACGTGAACTCGATGGGCCTCGACCCGCAGATCCTGCAGGCCACCTACCGCGAAGTCGCCAACTGCCGCCGCTGCGGCATCATGATCAACACCTTCATGCTCGCGCGCGACCGGAGCCTGGTCGAGTTCGTCAAGCAGGTCGCCTCGATCTGCAAGGGGAAGGCGTACTTCACCAACACGATGACGCTGGGGCAGTTCATCTTGATGGACTTCATGAAGCGGAAGACGAGAAGGGTGAGTTGAGGGGGACGGAAAGACGGAAGGACGGAAGGACCAGCCGGAGAGACTGAGTCCGCTCGGGAAGAGGCACTCGCCCGCTCCCCTATCGTCCGGTCCTTCCGTCCTTCCGTCTTTCCGTCTTTCCGTCTCTAATTCGGTCCCACCACCGCCACCGGCACCGACCGGTCCTGCGTGGTCCCGTCGCCCAGCTGCCCGAAGGCGTTCCAACCCCAGCACCACGCGTGGCCCGCGGGATCGATCCCGCAGGTGTGCATCGCACCCGAATTGATGGGATCGAAGGCGTCCCCGTTCACGACCGGCACCGGCACGCGCTCCTCGATGCTGCTCTCGAGCGGCAGACCGTTCCCCACCGCGCCGAAGAAGGCCCGCCCCCAGCAGAAGGTGGCCCCACCCACCAGAATGCCACAGCCGTGGTCGTCGCCCTCGGCGACACCGATGTACCGGTGGTTCTCCGCGATCAGAACCGGCCGGAACCGCGCCGGCTTGTCCGTGCCGTCCGCGAGCTGACCCACGTCGTTGAGCCCCCAGCACCAGGCGGCATTCCCCGGCGTCACGGCGCACGCGCTCGCGCCTCCGACCCTCAGCCGGTTGAACTCGTGCCCGCCGAGCACGCGGACCGGGATCAGGCGTCGCGTCGAGCTGCCATCACCCAGCTGGCCGACGTTGTTCAGGCCCCAGCACCATGCGTGATTGTCGGTGTCGAGTCCGCAGCTCTGGCCGCCGCCGGCACGCACCTGCTTGAAATGGATGCCGCCCCGAACGCGGGTGGGCGTCTTGTGGTTCGTGGTGGTGCTGTCGCCCAACTGGCCGGTATCGTTCTGGCCCCAGCAGTAGGCCGCGTCCTGGAAGGTGAGCGCGCAGGTGTGGTTGAGCCCGGGGTGGATCTGACGGAACAGGCGGCCGCCCGAGACGAGCACCGGCCGGTTACGCAGAGTCGTAGTCCCATCGCCGAGCTGGCCGTACTGGTTGGCGCCCCAGCACCAGGCGCGGTGGTCGCTGTCGAGACCGCAGGAGAAGCCGGTGCCCGCCCGGATCTCGAGGAATTGGAGCCCGCCGGTGACCGCTACCGGCTTGGGGCTGAAGACGAACGCCCCGGTGCCGAGGCCGCCAGCGGTTCCGTCGCCCCAGCACCAGGCCTTGCCCGCTGGGGTGATGGCGCAGGTGTGCGCGGTACCCGCGTCAATCTGGGCGAACGTCAGGGCTCCCGCGGCCACGCCGAGCGTCAGCGCGGACGGCGCGGCTGGCTCGGTAGGAGCCCGCGGATTCTCGCCGCAGGAGATGAGGGTGAGGAGCAGGGGCAGGAGCGTCAGCCCCATGGACGTCGAAGACAGATCGCGAAATCGACACATGGATCGCCTCCTGAGCGGGTACGAACTGCCGAAAATCCGACCGCGCCGGCGAACACCCGGATAGTATGCCGGGGCTCTCAAGCGGATCTCAAGGCCGGGAGTCACCCTGAGCGAAGCGAAGGGGCCATGCGTTCGGGCATGCCCCCTTCGCTTCGCTCAGGGTGACTCTCGCCCTATCGCCCTATCGCCCTATCGGCCTATCGCCCTATCTTGCCTCAGCGCCCCATTCGGCCGTATCTACATAGGTCGTTCCCCGACAACGACTTCCATCTGGACAGAGGCCTGGATGAACGGTTCGTCCACGACCCCCGGTCGCACCCTCGCGCACGCAATGCGGCCGGCCGCCTAACCTGCTTTGCGTACCGGTCTCATCCTGTTCACCGTCGCCCTCGGCGGCCTCGGCTGCACCCCGCATCCGAGCGCGAGCGGCGCGGCGCCCAACCCGCTCGAGGGCGCGGTGCTCCGCGCGAGCCAGGCCCCGATCGTCGGCCTGCCGGACGTGCTCGACGCCGACAGCCTGCTAGGCAAACGGGTGCGGGTCCTCGGCTGGTGCGCCGGCGCCCCCGGCCTCCTGGTGGGCCGCCGTGTAGGCGCGTGGTTCCTGGCCACCCCGGATACCATGGTCGAAGTCCGCGGCCTGGTGCCAAAGGAGTGCGGTCCCTCCGAGGCGCAGCAGACGCTGGTGCTCCTGTTCGCGCAGGTGGTGCGGGCGAAGCCGGATAGTGGAGAGCGGTTGTTGTTGAGGCTGCCGGATTGAAGAGCAGCGTTCGAACGGCCGCCTCCCTGCCCT
>DATEJD010000509.1:0-7540 GCA_035278325.1 Gemmatimonadales bacterium
GGGCGCTCTACCCGACGGCCGGGATGCCGCCGGCGCTCCGGCTCCTGGCCGGCATCAACCCGGTAACCTATCAGGTGGACCTGATGCGCCACGCGCTGGGTCAGGCGACGGAGCTCGCAGTGGGGCAGGACGTGCTGTTCCTGGCGGGCACTACGGCTGTTGCGTTCGGGCTCACGGCGCTTCTGTTCGATCCCGAGCAGCGGTTTCTCGGCCGCGCGGACGGGCGGCGGCAGGAAGCACAGGGTTCAGCCGGCGCGGAGCCCGCGTCGGCCTGAGCCTGGGCCCCGAGGCCATCGTCGGACCGCCCGGTCAGTTCGACTCGCCATTTTCGCAGGCGCGCCCGCCCCGCACCAGCTCCACCTGCTGCTCCATCCTCGAACGAAACGGCAGCTTGAGCGGGCCGCCGGCCGGCACCGACGTCTCGATGACGATGTGCCGGGTGCGCCGCACCAGCCCACGGTCCGCGTCCCAGTCCACCTGGCCCTCCTCCGTGGTCACCTCGGTTGCCGGCAGCTGGGTCGTGTCGCCTCGGATGGCGGCGGTGTCGGACTGAGCTCGCAGCCGGAGCAGCAGGCGGCGAATCGGGCGGCCCCCGGCGCTGCTGTCCGCGATCCGCCGAATCTCCAGCCCGCCACCGCCGGCCCACTGCTCGCCGACCGCCAGCGGACCGGCCGGAAGCGGCGGCAGCAGATCCACGAGCGTGCGGCCCACATCGGCCACTTCCGATACGTCGTCGGGGATGTAGGGGCGGGCGGTCTCCGTGTAGCGGCCGTCGGTCGAGAGCGTGCCGCGGAAGCGCCCGCCGATAAGGCCGTCGGTGTCGGGGATGAGGGTGGTCTCAGGACTCCGGCGCGAGAGCGCCAGGGAGTCGTACCAGGCCTCGAGCGCGACGCTGTCGCCGGAGGGGCGCGCCCGGAAGCGGAGCACGCCGTCCCGTGTCAGAGTCTCGTGCCGTCGCCGTCCGCCGGTCTCGGCGTCGAGACGCGAGCGGGAGTGCTCGAGAAAGGTGGCGCAGTCGAGCTGGGCGGTGGTGTAGCGGAAGCCGGCTGGTCGGGGCTGCTGGGCGGGTGCGTTGGTCGCGCCCGCGAGAGCGAGGACAGCCGGCAGCGAGAAGCGCGATGCTGCAGTCACGCGTTGCCGGAGCGAAGTGAAGGAGGCAGGCGTCAGGCTATGGCTCCTTCGCTTCGCTCAGGATGACTCCGGGTGCTCAGGATGGGTCCCGGTGCTCAGGAGAACTCCCCGTTTCACGCCTCCGCCATGAACGGGTACCGGTAGTCGGTCGGCGGGACGAGCGTCTCCTTGATGCTCCGCGGGCTGACCCAGCGCAGCAGGTTGAGCACCGAGCCCGCCTTGTCGTTGGTGCCACTGGCCCGCGCGCCGCCGAACGGCTGCTGGCCCACCACGGCGCCGGTGGGCTTGTCGTTCACGTAGTAGTTCCCCGCCGCCTGACGCAGCACCCGGTCGGCCTCGGCCAGTGCGGACCGATCGCGCGCGAACACCGCGCCCGTCAACGCGTACGGTCCGGTCCGATCCACCAGGCGCAGGGTGTCGCTCCACCTGGCCGCGGGATAGACGTAGGTGGTGAGCACCGGGCCGAAGATCTCCTCGCACATGGTGCGGTAGCCCGGGTCGTCCACCTGCAGCAGGGTGGGCTGCACGAAGTAGCCGACACTCTCGTCGGTGCCGCCGCCGGCCAGGATCTTCACGCCCGGCGCCGTGCGCGCCGCCTCGATGTGCTCGCGGATCCGGGTGAAGGCGCGCCGGTCGATGACGGCGCCCATGAAGTTCCGGAAGTCGGCCACGTCGCCCACGCGGATGTCCTCGATCATCGCGACCACCCGGTCCCGCACCGCCGGCCAGAGCGAGTCGGGGATGTAGGCGCGCGAGGCCGCGCTGCACTTCTGACCCTGGTACTCGTAGGCGCCGCGGACCATCGCCACCGCGAGCGCGTCGACGTCGGCGCTCGGGTGTGCCACGATGAAGTCCTTGCCCCCCGTCTCCCCCACGATCCGGGGATACGAACGGTACCGCTCCAGGTTGTCGCCGATGGTCTTCCACAGGCTCCGGAACACGGTGGTCGAGCCGGTGAAATGGATGCCGGCGAACTCCGGGTGCGCCAGCAGGGTCCGGCTCACCTCGATGGCGTCGCCGGGCACGAAGTTGATGACGCCTGGGGGCAAGCCAGCCTCGCGCAGGAGCTGGTAGAAGTGCCAGTTGCTCAGCGCGGCCGTGTGCGACGGCTTCCACACCACCGTATTCCCCATCAGGGCGGGCGCCGTGGGGAGATTCCCACCGATGGCGGTGAAGTTGAACGGCGTGATGGCGTAGACGAACCCCTCGAGCGGCCGGTGGTCCATCCGATTCCACGCACCCGCCGCGGAGGCCGGCTGCTCCTGATAAATCCGCTCGGCGAAATAGACGTTGAACCGGAGGAAGTCGATCAGCTCGCAGGCGCTGTCGATCTCGGCCTGGAAGGCGGTCTTGCTCTGGCCCAGCATGGTCGCGGCATTGAGCCGTTGGCGGTACCGGCCGGCCAGCAAATCCGCCGCCCGGAGGAACACCGCCGCGCGGTCCTCGAAGCGCCAGTTGCCCCAGTCGCGCTGCGCCTCCACGGCGGAGGTCACCGCCGCGTCGATGGCGGCCTGATCGGCGTGGTGGAGCGTGGCGAGCACCCGGCTGTGGCAGTGGGGTGACGTGACGTCGTGGGTTTCGCCGCCGCGGATCTCGCGGTCGCCGATGACGACCGGAATGTCCGGGCGCTCGCTGCCCACGCTGCCGAGCGCGCCCTTGAGGGCGGTGCGCTCCGGCGTCCCTGGGGCGTAGCTCAGGACCGGCTCGTTCTGGGGGCGGGGAATGTTGGTGATGCCACTCATGGGACGTCCAGGCTCAGGGTTTGGACAGGGAAAAGTAACCTGGGGGGTGAGATGGCTGGTCGGGTGAGTCAGCCTGAGCTGCGCGAAGGGGCGTGCCGGGCGATGAGGGGATCATTTACTGACTCCCTGGCCGGGGATTCGGTGCGGCGGTTCACCACGGAAGCACGGAAGACACGGAAAGACTCCCAGGCCATTCCGGCCTCCTCCCATTTCGCCCGAAGCGAGGCCTGCCGGAGAGATTTTGGGGTGCCCCCAACCCCAAGAAACTCTAGTGACGAACTCTTCCGTCTCGGAATGAGATTTGGGTCAATGCGGCAAGGAGTGTCCGTGTCTTCCGTGCTTCCGTGGTGAACTGCCGCACCGGCTCAGGAGGCAACGGAGTCGCCAAGACAGAAGCGAAAGGGGGCATGCGTCTCGGCATGCCCCCTTCGCTCAGGGTGACTCCGACCCTGTCAGAAGCTCCCCTGCCACCCGAGCCCCATCCCCCTCGGCCCCGTGATGAACGACGGCGGCTTGAGCCCGAAGATCCGCCAGCGGCCCGAAGCCAGCTTGGCGGAGGTGATACCCAGGATGGCCCCGGCCCCGACGTCGCTCAGCCAGTGGCGATTGTCGTTGATCCTCGACCACCCCACCGCCGTCGCCATGCCGTAGAGACCGACCGTCGCCCAGGGGCGGTGGATATCGTCCGCCAGTGAGGTGGCCAGGGCGAACGCGATCGCACTGTGCCCGGAGGGGAACGACGCCTGGCCCGAGAACGGTGAATAGCCGTCGGCATCGAGGCTCTGTTCCGGCCGCGGCCGTCCAAGGGCAATCTTGCCGGCTTCCGTGGCCGCACCGGCCAGGGCCAGCGAAAGCGCCAGCCGGCCGCCGCTCCGGGTGATCGCCTGGTTACCGGTGATGAGCCCGGTGGCCACCAGCCCGGCGGTCACGGTGGCATAGACCTCGGGCTGGCCGAAGTGCCGCACGGTCCTGGCGACGTTGTTCGCGCCCGTCCCGTTGTTGTGCATGGCGTAGCGCTGCACCGGGTGATCCAGCAACATCAGCAGGGACACGCCCCCGGCCGCCGCGGCGCCGTGATACCACCGGAGCAGGTGCTCCGACGGCGGCTGTGGGCCCGCCGGCAGCTCCGGGAACGTATCGACTGACTGGGCCGGCGCGAGATTGGGCACGCCGACCAGCAGGCCGAGCAACAACGGCAATGCGCGGTTCATGGAGGCTCTCGAGCCGGGTGTAGCCCAGCCCCTCAGGGGTGGTTACCTTCGAACGACCGGGTGACACGATTTCAGCATCGAGGAGTCAAATGAGCCGACGCCTGAGGCTGTGTTTGGCCGCGCTGGTCCTGATGTCCTGCCGGAGCTACCAGTACGAGCCCAAGATCACGAGCCAGGACGGGCTTGTGCCGCCGGATCAGTTCGCGCGGTACGGACACGATCAGGCCGAAGCCGTCGCCATCGGGCGCGAATTTGGCCGGACTGGCCGCGCCGATTCGGCCATGGCCTACGCGCGAGC
The DNA here is from genome assembly GCA_035278325.1 of Gemmatimonadales bacterium. Lineage (GTDB taxonomy): Bacteria > Gemmatimonadota > Gemmatimonadetes > Gemmatimonadales > GWC2-71-9 > CAVVWJ01. The sequence goes on from DATEJD010000509.1 coordinate 4,383, forward strand.
GCTCGGCGATGTGGCCGACGTGTCCGCCGACTCCCTCGGCTATCGCCTCACCGTGCTGTTCAAGAGCGGCTGGCGCACCGGCATCGCGCCGATCAAGGACGGCAAGCGCGGCCCCGAGACCCCCGGACTGGGTCAGACGCCCGCCAAGTCCTAGCGGCTCCACCAAACCAGGATCGAATATACAGGGCAGAGCGTGGCGACCCGTTCTCCGTGCTGTCAGGTCACCACGACCTTTCCGGACGAACCGGGCGCCCGTCGGGCCGCCGCGACCCTGGTCGGCGAGCGGTTAGCCGCCTGCGCCCAGGTCGCCGGCCCTATCGAAAGTACCTATCGCTGGGACGGGAGAGTGGAGACCGCCACGGAGTGGTATTGCCACTTCAAGACCACCGCGGCGCGCGCTCCCGGCCTTCGCAGCCGCCTCCGCGAAATTCACCCCTACGACACGCCGGAGATCATCGTGCTGGCGATCGCCGATGGTGATCCGGCCTATCTGCGCTGGATCGAGGAATCGGTCGCTCCCGAAGGCTGATCGTTGCGACCGCCCCGGGCGAGCAGGTCCGCGATTGCCTCGAGCGGCAGCACCCAGTCGGCCGCGCCCCTCAGCACGGCCGCTCGCGGCATGCCGTAGACCACGCAGCTCGTCTCGCTCTCCGCGATGGTCACGCCGCCACCGGCCCGGATCGTCACCATCCCGTCCGCGCCATCCTCACCCATTCCGGTGAGCAGGATGCCCAGCACCTTGCCGGGCCGGGAGCGGGCCGCGCTCCGCATGGTGACGTCCACGCTGGGGATGTGCTTGGCGTCCCCCGGCTCGGGGGTAAGCACGACGGCCAGGTTGGGCGAGACCCGGAGATGCGAGCCGGCCGGCGCGATCATGGCGCAGCCGGCCGTGAGCCGCATGCCGTCTTCCCCCTCGACCACCCGGACCCGGCTGAGCGACGCGAGGCGCTGCGCGAATGGGCGGGTAAACCCGACCGGCATGTGCTGGACGACCACAATCGGCAACGGGAAGCTGGCCGGCAGCCCCTGCAGGATCCGCTGAACCGCCGCCGGTCCGCCGGTCGACGCCCCGATGACACAGAGGTCGCACCGGCTGAGGTCGACCGCCGCGGTCGAGGGCGGCTCCGGCGCCGGCCGAGGCCGGCCTTTGGGCCGCGGCCCGGTCGTTACGGCACGCATCCGGTCCACCACCTCGCGCCGCAGGTACTCCAGGTCCATCACGTTGAAGGTCGTCTTGTCGATGAAATCCACCGCCCCGGCGGCCAGGGCGGCCACGGTGGCGTCGGCGCCGTCGCGTGTCTGGCTCGAGATCATCAGCACCTTGAGCGACGGCTTCCAGCGAAGCAGGGCCGGCAGGAGCTGGAGGCCATCCATGCCGGGCATCACCACATCGAGCGTAACCAGGTCGGGGTCGGCCGCGGTGATGCGGGTCAGCGCCTCGGCGCCGCTCGCCGCCTCGCCCACGACCTGGAACCCGGACTCGACCGCGAGCACCCGGGTCAGCGCGCGCCGCACGAAGGCCGAATCATCCACCAGGAACACGCGGATCACGCGGCCTCCAGCTTTCGGTACACCACCGTCCCGTTCACCATGGCCGGCGCAAAGGGGGTCTTCCGGTCGAGCAGCGACTCGGAGTGGCCCAGCAGGAGGTAGCCACCCGGCAACAGCGAGCGGGCGAACAGGCCGATCACCTGGCCGAACGCCTCTTCGCTGACGTAGATCAGCATGTTGCGGCACAGGATCACGTCATACACCGCCCAGCCGAGCGTGCCGTTCGGCGCCAGCAGGTTGGTGGAGAACAGCCGGACCCCGGCGCGGTACCTGTCGCGCAGGCGAAAGCCACCAGCCTCCGCCACGAAGTACTTCCGGCGGGCATCGGCGTCGCAGGCTCGGAGCGAGCTCTCGGGATAGAGCGCCTCCTGGGCCCGCGCGATGCGCTCGACGTTGAGGTCGCAGGCGTCGATCTCCCAGGTGATCCCCGCCAGCGCGATGCCCGCGTTGTGCAGGGCGATGGAGAGCGAATAGGGCTCCTCTCCCGACGAGCACCCCGCGCTCAACACACGGAACGGCCGCCCCCGGAGCGCCGCCCGGCGTTCGGGGATCACGTGGTTCACCAGCAGGTCGAACTGGTGGGTCTCGCGGAAGAAATAGGTCTCGTTGTTGGTGACCATCGCCGGCAGGCGGGCGAGCTCGCTGTCGCGCTCGGGATGGAAGCGGAGGTACTGGTAGTAGTCCCGCACGGTCGTGAGGTGGAGCTCACGGAGGCGGGGGCGCAGCTTGGACTCGAGGATTTCCAGCCGGATGCCCTGAAAGGTCAGGCCGAACCGCTCCTCGATGAGATCGGTCAGGAGCTTGAGCTCGGCCCGGTCGAACGCGGTCACGCCGAGATCCGGATGGCCTCGGGCTGCAACCGGTCGAGTGAGGCGCGCGCCGTGGCGGCCACCACGGGCTCGACGTCGCGGGCCAGCGCCAGCAGAACGTGGCGGGTGGCGGGTTTGGCCAGCCGGCCCAGACCGCGCGCCACCTCGTTACGGATGCCCCAGTCGGCGTCGTCCGCGAGCGGGAGCAGGAGCCCGAGGTCGCGCTCGTCGGCCAGATCGGCGAGGCCCTGGGCGGCCATGCGCCGCATCTCGACCTCGGTGTCGCTCAGGCGATCGCGCAGGAACTCGGCGATCCAGGCCGGCGCGATCCGGATGAGCGCGGCGACGATCTGGAGCTGCTCGTGCGGCCCGCATTCGGCATAGATCGAGCGCAGCTTGGGCGCGGCCGCCGCCGCGCGGCAGTGTCCCAGCGCGCGGATGATGTGGAACCGGAGCGAGTCCGCGGTGCCCAGCAAGGCCACCAGCATCGCCACCGACTGGGTGCCGCCGCGGCTCACCAGCAGATCGAGCGCCTCGACCTGGGTGGCCGGGTGGCGGTCGGCGAGGGCTCGGAGCAGCAGCACGTCGGTACGCGAGCCGGGAATCCGCGCGGCGGCCCGGAGCGCGGCCCGGCGCACGGCCGGCCGCCGGTCTTCGGCCAGCCGGAGGACCGCGGCTTCGAACGCGGCGACCGGCCGCGCGGCCATCACGTCGAGCACGAGGATCAGCACCGATTCCGGCGTATCGGCCCGAAAGCAGCTCTCGAGCTCGCCCAGGGCCTCCGCCGAGAGGCGGGCC
>DATEJD010000510.1:0-6811 GCA_035278325.1 Gemmatimonadales bacterium
CGACACCGACGCGGTGGCGCCCCGCGAACTTCCGGGCTCGGTAGGCGAACGTGTCCGGCCGCGCGCGCACCGGGAGTCCGTCCCGATATCGCTGCAGGTCCTCGAGCAGCGCCGCGGTCGAGGGGTAGCGCCGCTCCGGCTCCTTTCTCAGGGCCTTGAGCACGATGGTGTCGAGGTCGCCCCGAAGTCGGCGGCGGAGCGCCTCGGTGCGCCCGCTCCGTTCGCGGCCCACTGCCGTCGAGGGCCGGAGCGGCTCCGTCTCGCAGATCACCCGCTCGATCTCGCTGGGTGAGCGGCCCCTGAGATCGTAGGGGCGGCGACCGGCGAGGAGCTCGTACAGCACGACGCCGAGCGCGTAGACGTCGGTCGCGGTGGTCACCCGGCCGCCGCGCACCTGCTCGGGCGCGGCGTACTCGGGCGTCATCAGGTGCATCCCAGTGCGCGTGAGCGGCGCGGTGGCCGGCACGCCCTCCTCATCCATCAGCTTGGCGATGCCGAAGTCGAGCAGCTTCACCTGCCCGTCCGCGGTCACGAGGATGTTGGTGGGCTTGAGGTCGCGGTGGACGATCAGGTGCTCGTGGGCGTACTGCACCGCGGCGCACACGTCGGCAAAGCGCGCGAGGCGCCCCGCGACCGAGAGACGGTGCCGCTCGCAGAACAGGTCGAGCGGCACTCCGTCCACGTACTCCATGACGATGTACGGGGTGCCGGCGGCCACGCCGCCGTCGAGCAGGCGGGCGATGTGCGGATGGTCGAGCGTGGCCAAGATCTGGCGCTCGTGCCGGAAGCGGCGGACCAGATCGTCGCCCGCGACGTCGCGGTGGAGGAGCTTGACCGCCACCTGCTTCCGGAACTGGTCGTCGTCACGCTCGCCGAGATACACCGCGCCCATCCCGCCCCGTCCCAGCTCGCGCACAAGGCGCCAGGGGCCTACCCGATCGGGCGACGGCTCACTCGATGCCGCCACGGCCAGCGACTCCAGTGCCGGGGCGATCAGCGCCTCCGGCGGCCGGGGCAGTCCGGTGTGCTCCTCGCCCCGGGCCGCCAGGTCCTCGACCTCCGAGCGCAGTGCCTCATCGCCCGCGCAGGCTCGCTCGAGCCAGGCTGCGCGCTCGCTGGGCGGCAGATCCAGCATGCCGTCGAGCAGCTCCTCGATGCGCCGCCAGCGGTCGGGGGAAGTCATCCGATAGCTCGGGCTCCGAGGCCCATGTCCGGAATTGTGGGGGCATTCGCGCGTCGGGTGGTGAAGCAGACCTCACACCACCACCCACACGGAGGGAATTGCCATGACCCGCACCACGTTGGCCGCCTGGAGCGCGGCCGTCCTGCTCTGCCTCGCGACCGCCGCCTGCGGCGGCGGCAGCGGCGACGACTCCACCGGGCCCTCGCCCGCGCCTCAGGCGGGGACGATCACGCTCCGGAACGGCTCGAGCACCAACCTCGTCGCCGTAAACATCTCGCTGTGCAGCGAATCGAGCTGGGGACCGAACCGGCTCGAGCAGCAGGAGACGGTCGCCCCGGGCGCGCTCCGGAGCTGGACGGTCGAGCCCGGCTGCTACGATGTGAAGGCGTCGAACGGCTCGCGCTCGGCAAGCTGGTTCGACCGGGAGCTCACGGCCGGCGGCGCGCTGAACCTGGAAGCGCCGTCCGAGCTGGCCGAGAGCTCCGCCGTCGCGGCGATGAGTGTCAAGAGTCGTTGAATCGGAACGATACGGCTGGCCTGAAGTTCCGTCAATTTCATGGAGCGGGCTCGGTTCCGGGTCCGCTCCAGCCCTCAACCCAGGACTGGAGCCTGCCCAATGCCGAACCACCACCTGCTGTACCCGCTGCGCGTAGCCACGGCCGCTTTCATCCTGTTGAGCGGGGCCTGCGCCGACCAGAGCGTCACCCCGACGGGCCCGCTCGAGACTCCGGAGACCGCGCTCGCCCGCGGCGGCCCCAATCAGCTGCCGACCAGCGCCGGCCGGATCTACTTCAGTGGCTTCATGACCGGGAACTACGATCTCTTCTCGGTGAAGCCCGACGGCAGCGACCTGCGCCGGCTGACCTACGGGGCGGAATTCGAGACCAGCCCGGCCGTGTCCCCGGATGGCAAGAAGATCGCCTACCTCAAGCAGCGGACTTCCGGGCTCGAGACCGATCTCTGGATCATGAACGCGGACGGCACCCGGCCACGGCTCCGGCTGGCGGTGCCGGACACGGTCTACAACTTCTATGGGCCGGTCTGGTCGCCGGATGGTCGCACGATCACGCTGACGTACGTACAGAGCACGGCCCCGTTCGAGCGGAAGCTCGCCTCGGTGGACGCGAACACCGGAGCGGTGGCGACGGTGGGCGCGGCGGGCATGTCGCCTTCGTGGTCGCCCGACGGCCGCTATCTCGCGTTCACGCAGCGCGTCGACACGACCGAGCAGCTCTTCACCAGCCGGCCCGACGGGACCGACCTGCTCCAGCGGACCGACTTCGCGCTCTGCTGCGGGCTGCCCCGCTGGTCGCCGGACGGCAACCGGATCCTGGTCGTGGTCAAGACCGGGCCGGGAAGCCGGAGCCTCTTCGCGGCGAACGCCGGCGGCGGCACGACCCAGCTACCCACCAGCGTCGAGCCGGCCGGCCCGGTGGCCTGGTCGCCCGACGCGGCGAAGATCGTCTTCGCCGATATTCCCGGCGATCTCTGGGTGTCACTCGCCAACGGCGGCGGGGCGACGCGGATTCTCGCGGGGGCTCAGGCGGCAGCGGGGCTCTCCTGGGCGCGGTGACCCGATTCCGCAGGGATGCTGAACCGGGGGCGGGCCGCCAAGCGGCCCGCCCTTCGCGCGTCGGGGTCGTGCGCGGCGATCCAGGGCGCCGGCCGCGCGCCCAGCCGCTCACTTGCTTGCGTGGCGCCCGCGCGCGGCTGCCGACTTACTTTGAGTGCAGAGGCTCGATTGCCGGAGCCAATGTGGATCGAATGAACAGACACCAGGGAGGGCCGATATGTCGAAACCCAAGGCGGATGACCGTGACGAGTCGATCCGGGACGAACTCGACCCCCATAGGCGTGAGGAGATCCATCGCGTCATGCTCGAGACCGCCGATCGCCTGCGCCAACGCGGGGTTTCACTCACTGGGCGGGAGTCGAGCGACGAACTGGTGAGCCTGCTCGACGCGGTGGAGGAGTACGAGCGTGCGGTGGAGCGGCGCGGTGGCGACCTGATGATGGACGAGCCGCCGGAAGGCAAGACACCGCAGCCGGATGACGTGCACTTCGGCCTTCCCCGTCGCGGGGAGCGCGAGTCCGTCTCGGACTACCTCGTGCGCATCGAGGAGCGGACCGATATGATTCGCCGCCACCGCCCTCTGGAGCCCTGACTAGCGCCCCGCCGAGAAAAGCCGTAGGCTAGATGACCCAATCACAATCTGCCCTATGTCCAGGCTTCTCGTGATTGATGACGAACCCGTAGTACGCATGCTGGCCTGCCAAACCCTCCGGCAGGCCGGTTATACCTGCCTTGAGGCCGATTCCGCCTTGACGGCGCTCGAGCAGCTCCAGTCAGATCCGCAGCGGCTCGACGGCATGGTCGTCGACATCAGGCTTCCGGATATGAGCGGGCTGAATCTCGTCCGACTCGCGCGCATCCATCGGCCTGAAACGCCGGCCCTCTTCATTTCTGGCTATGCCCAGCCCGTTACCGAGGAGCCAGAACTTCAGCGCCTCTTACAGGCCTTCCTGCCCAAGCCATTCACCCCTGATCAGCTCTTAGCGGCTGTCCGAGCATTGCTACCCACACCGCAGTCAGCCTGAGTCTCCAGGGGCAGTCGGAAGCTGCGCAAAGCCGTTCGCCTGCGCTGAGGCATCGTTCTTAAGGCAGCCTACCTCTGGTGCGCGACCAGCCGCTGGAAGCGGGGATCGGAACGGAGTGCCGTCCAGGTCGAATCCATCTTGAGGCAGGTTGCGGTCGCTGGTGGCACGTGAGGCTTGCTCATGAATTCCTCGAGGGCCTTCATCGCGGCATCCGTTTCTCCGACCTTTGCCAGGATCGCGGCACTGTAGTAGGCCAGCGCCGAACCATCGAGCGCGTCCTTGCTCATGGGCATCAGGGTCATGGCCTCACGCGCCTCGCGAACGGCGTCGGCGTGGCGCCCGAGACTCGCGTAGACCCATGCCAGCCGTGCGTGGAAGAAATGCTCGCGCGGACGGGACTTGAGCATTCCTTCCAATGTCGTGCGGGTGGAGTCGAGATACGATCGCTCCGCCGCGCGATCGCCCTGGCTCGCCCGGAGCATCGCCCGCCATTGGTAATAGCCTGCCGTGTCCGTCTCGAAGCCTGAGGGGGATATGCTATCCAGCTGAGCAAAGTCTGCCGCTTTCAACAGCTGGAACAGCGAGCGCTCAAGCCCGAATTCCATTGCGGTACGAAGCAAAGCGCCCCCACCGGCGGCCTTCATGCCGGTGAGCAACGCCTGCCGTGCCCGATCGAGAGACCCATCGCTACTGAGATGAAGCCAGATAAGTTGAACGTAGGGTCGAGGGTCACTCGGGGCGAGCGCGATTCCGCGATCGATCCACTGTTCCGCTTGAGCCCACCGACCTAAGACCTCACTGGTGATTGCGACCTCGTACGGTGCGCGGGTGGTTCTGGGATCGAGCTCTCCCCCCTGCATGAGGTGCCGTAGAGCATCCTCCCACTTGCCCTGGCGGCGCTCGATAAACCCTTGAAGCATCAGGAGCTCGGCATCGTTTGGCCGAGCCTTGAGCGCCTGGCTCACCTCGTTGAGCGCTCTGGGGTAATCCAGCAAGCCGTGGTAGTAGTAGAAGCCCATCGCGAGATGAGCCTCGGGTAGTGAAGGCGCGAGGGCGACCGCACGCTCTGCTGCTTGCTTGAACAGGGCGAGACGCCGGTCGGTCCGATCGAAGTAGGACCAGTAGAGCTGGTCGTGGGCCAATGCGAGCTGGGCATAAGCGAGGGCAAAGCTCGAGTCCAGCGCGATCGCTTGTTCGAACAGATCGGCGGCCGTTCGCTGGTCGGGCCCGCTGAAGTCGCGATCGAGATAATTGCGACCCTGGAGATAAAGGTCGTACGCCTGCGAGTTCGGGGTGGGACGGGTAGCCAACGCCTGCCGCTCGGGGGGCGCAAGCGCCACGTTCATGGCCCCGGCCACCTGCTCCGCGATATCGGATTGGACCTGGAACACCCCGGACAAAACAGCGCTGTAGCCATGGGCCCACACGTTGGTGCCGTCGCTCACTCTGATGAGCTCGGGGCTCACCCGCACCTGACTGGTGGAGTCCCCCGCCTTTTCCCACCGGATCGTCCCTTCCAACACGTATGCGACGCCGAGCTCCTGGCCGATCTGCCGAATCGACTTCGTGCTGCCCTTGTACTGCTTGGCGCTGCTCCGGGCGATCACGCGCAACCCGCCGATACCGGTGAGGCGGCTGGTGATCTCCTCCGTGATGCCGTCGGCGAAGTACGCATCTTCCGGCCGCCCGAGGTTCTCGAAGGGGAGCACGACGATTGCCTGGCCGGCACTGACGGGGGCGGCGGGCGCGGCGGCACCTCCGTGGATCCGGGTTACTCCCCAGGCGGCCGCAAACGCCAACGCGAGACCGAGTACGAGGTAACCAGCCCGTTGCCAGCCGGGGCGCGCGCTCGCTGCCGGGGTGGACGGAGCTGCCGCCGTCGCCGGGCCGGATACCGAAGCGATCGCCGTCGTCGGTGCAGTCCCCCCGCTTGGCGTCGCCATCGACTCGAGCTGATGCAGCAGCTCGTCGGCGCTCTGCCACCGGTCGGCAGGCTTCTTCTCGAGACAGCGCATCACCAGCGCCGCAAGCATCGGTGGCACCGTCGGACGGAGATCGGTGATGGGCGGCGGCGGCTGCATCACCTGCGCCGCCAGGATCGCCTGGGGCGACGGCCCGATGAACGGCGGCCGACCGGTCAGCATCTCGTACGCAAGCGCGCCGACGGCGTAGATATCGGCGCGATGATCCGTGTGCGGATCCGCCGCTGCCTGCTCGGGCGCCATGTACGCGGGAGTTCCCAGCGCCACCCCGAGGGAGGTGAGGGCTCCGAGCCGCTGCTCGCCGGACCCGCTCTCCAGCGCCTTGGCCACGCCGAAGTCGGTCACCATCGCGTGCTGCCGTGAGACGAGGACGTTGTCCGGCTTGATGTCTCGGTGCACCACGCCGTGCTCGTGCGCGCACGCGAGCGCGTCCACGACATCCCGCAGTAGCCGGATCGCTTCCCCGACCGGCAGCTCGTGCTCGCGGATCAAGCGGGCCCGCAAGGACTCTCCCTCGACGAGGGGCATGGTGTAATACAGGAGCGGAAGCGCTTCAGAGGCTTGGCCCGCGGCGAGGAGGGGAACGATGTGGGGATGCTGGAGACTTGCGGCGAGCTGGATCTCGCGCCGAAACCGATCGATGTTGAGCCCCGCGCTCAACTCCGGCGGCAAAACCTTGATGACCACCTTCCGTCCAAGCGCCGTCTCATGCGCGAGGAAAACGCGACTCATCCCACCGCCGCCGAGCTCGCGCTCGAAACGATAGGCGGCACCCAGCGCAGGCGCGAGCTGGCCGAGAAGGTCGGACATCCGAGTTCCTGAAGGGGTCACTAAGAATAGAGCGCGCAATGCCCCTCGGCCAGCTATCGTCCTGGCGATCGGCCCGACCGGCTCAGGGAAGACCACGACGCTCAGACGGTCGGGCGCCTCGATCGGCACCGACGCGCCAGACGACTCGCGAGTGGTAGCGGCGAGGGGCGTCACCGCTCTGTTGAACTGCTCCGATGGTGGGGTGCGAGCGGGCAGAGGCGGCCGGGGCAGGCTAGGG
>DATEJD010000511.1:0-8703 GCA_035278325.1 Gemmatimonadales bacterium
AGCACCGCGGCGGCCTCCTCACGGGTCCAGGTGAAGTAGTCGCCGTCGTCGTCGAGCCCGACGTCCGCGTCCTGGCTTGCGCCGTATCCTCCATCGGGATCGGCGAGCACCTCGCGCACCCAGCGAACGATGCCGCGCGCGGTGGTCTCGTAGAGCTCGGTCCCGAGCAGCGCGTAGGCGTCGGCGTAGACCCTGAGCAGCTCCGAGTTGTCGTATGACATCTTCTCGAAGTGCGGCACAATCCACTCCGCGTCCACGCTGTAGCGATGGAAGCCGCCCCCGAGCTGGTCGTACACACCGCCTCGAGCCATGCCCTGCAGGGTGCGGTCGAGGATGGTGCGTGCGGTACCGTCCGGCTGGTCCCACACGCGGTGAAGCAGGAGTGCCATCGCGCCCGGATGGGGGAACTTGGGCGCCCGCCCGAAGCCGCCATTCACCGAGTCGAACGCCCGGCTCATGCCGGCGACGGCGTCGTCCAGCATCGCGGGCGACGCCTCGCCGGGTGCGGCCTCGTTGAGATCGTCGCCCACCACGCGGCGCACCGCTTCGGCCTGCGACTGCACCTGGCCGCGCCGGGAACGGTACGCCTCGAGCACGCTCTCGAGCACCGCCCGGAAGCCAGGACGGCCGTGGGCGCCGTCGGGCGGGAAGTAGGTGCCGCCGTAGAACACCTCGCCGGCGGGGGTGAGAAACGCGGTGAGGGGCCAGCCCCCCTGCCGGGTGAGCGCCTGGACCGCGCGTTGGTATCGCGCGTCCACATCCGGCCGCTCGTCGCGGTCCACCTTGATGCAGACGAAGTGGCCGTTGAGAAAGTCGGCCAGCCGCGGATCCTCGTACGACTCCCCGTCCATGACGTGACACCAGTGACACCAGACCGCTCCGACGTCCAGCAGCACGGGCCGGTCCTGCTCGCGGGCGACGGCGAAGGCCTCCTCGCCCCAGGGAAACCAGTGGATCGGCTGGTGCGCGGCGGAACGGAGGTAGGCGGAGCGCTCGGATGCGAGGCGGTTGGACATGGCTGCAAGGTAGCAAAAAGGGCGCACCTTCGTGCGCCCTCGAGACTCGCATCGGCCGAGCCGTCAGGACTTCTTGTGGCTCAGCGAGTAGACGTAGGCCGCGACCGCTTTGACCTGGTCGTCGGTGATGGTCGAGCCGCCCTTGGGCGGCATCATGATGCCGCTCTTGGACTCCGCCTGCGGCACGCCGGTCATGATCTGCTTGACGATCGCCTCGTAGGAGCCGTCGCTGTGGAGCCACTCGGCGTCGGTAAGGTTGGGACCCACGGCGCCTTCGGCGTTCGCGCCGTGACAGGCGTAGCAGTTGCCGCTGCTGTGGAAGATGCTGTCGCCTTGCGCGATCATGGCGGGGGTAACGCCGGCCGGCGCTTGCGCGGCCGCGGGCTGGGCTCCCACCACGGCGGCGAACGCGAGCAACAGGCCGAAGCGAGTCCGGTTCTGCATCGTGGCTCCTCTGGGGATAACGTCGTCGGATGAAAGGCTCTGGAGAATACAGCCCCAGGTGGGGCGGTCAAGGCGGTCCAACGGCAAAGGCCGGACCGACTGGGTCGGTCCGGCCTAAGTCATTGTGCGGGAGTGCCTTCTGCGGATGAGCCAGATCGTCTCGCGACGCTAATCCGTCCCCTCCGGCGGACGGTACGGGCTCGGAATCGCGGCGCCGGCGCTGCTCGTTCTGGCTCGGAAGATGGCCGGATCGTATGCGCTGCGTGGATTCCACAGTACCCACGACGTGATGCCAAGCTCCTCGGCGGCGCGGATCTGATCCCGCACGTGGTCCGGGGTGTAGCGCGGCTGGCCCAGCGTGAAGGCCTGCAGGTAGGGCCGAATCTCCGCCGTCTTGCCCAGCGGCTCCGAGCGGCGGAGCGCGTCCTGCATGGCGCGGCGGATGACCTTGTAGGGCTCACTGTTGGGATGCCGCAGGCTGTAGTACCCGCGGAAGTAGTGGCTGGGATACACCATGGGGAGCACCACGTCGGCGGTAGTTACCAGGTCTTCCCACATCTGGCCGATGCCCATGTCGCTCGGCGCGCTGGTAGTAAGGCCGAACACGTCGATGGTGAACGGCACGCCCAGGCGGCGGGTGCGCTCGCCCAGGAGCTTGAGGTTTCGCGCCACGCCCTGGCGCTTGGTCTCACCCGGCCTGCGGCCGGCGAACACCGCCGAGGCCAGTCGGCTCTCGGGCTCGTCGGGGAACCGGACGTAGTCGTACTGTACCTCGGCGAACCCCAGCTTCACCGCCTCCGCGCCGAGCTGGGCCGCGTACACCCACACCGAGTCGTTGAAGGCGTCGACCCAGGCAAAGTCCAACCGGTCGCGCCACAGGCCGCCGTTCACGTCCTGGACCGACCAGGCCGGCTTCCGCGAGGCCAGTAGCGGGTCCTTGGCCACGACGATTCGCGCGATCGGATGGATCCCGTGCTCCCGCATGACCCGGAGCCGCTCGCGCACGTCCCGCGCGCGGAGCTGGCTGTTGGCGCCGATCTCCTTGGCCGTGGACACCTCGGACTTGTAGGTCAGGTATCCGGTGTCGTCCTTCACGTCCACCACGAACGCGTTGATCTCGGTCCGGTCCGCCAGCTTGATGAGGTCGTAGAACCGCCGGCCGCCGAAGGCCCAGGCGTTCAGGTAGATCGCCCGGACCGGGCTGGGGGGCCGGGTGAGGGGCGGCGCCGGCGGGGTGAGATCGATGGCCACCGTGGGAACGGTGAACAGCGAGTCCGGCAACGGCGGCGCGGGTGGCAGCTCGTCGCCCCAGCCCGAAGACTGCTGTGCGGACAGCGATGCAATGTGCAGGAGAACGGCGAGAACCGCGGCGAGTAGGGAGCGGCGCATCGGACCCAGTTGATTGTGGGAGAACGCGATGGAGGAGCGTGGTCGGCGCTCCTCCATCCTCCCACGCAAATCAGGGGCCCGCCTCCACTGGACGGATCTCGACCCGGCGATTGGCCAGCTTGCCGCGCGGCGTGTTGTCGGTCGTGAGCGGCACCGACGACCCGTAGCCGCGGGCGACGATCTGCTGGTAGCTCGCCCCCTTCACCACCAAGTAGTCGCGCACCGCCTCGGCCTGCAGCGTGGTGATGCGAATGTCGTCGTTTGACGATCCGCTGTTCTCCACGTGGGCGCCGATCTCGACCCGGAGGGCCGGGTTGGCCCGGAGCATATCGGCCACGGAATCGAGCGCAACATACGACGAGGTCTGGAGCCGGGCCGTCCCGGGCGCGAACGCGACATCCGGAATGATCCCCGCCGAGAGTCCGCCGGGCTGCGCCGCGTTGCGGGGGACGGTCACGTTCGGACGCTGAATGGGCCGGCCCGTGGTGTCGACGGCCGGGCGCGTGGTGTCCGCCGCCGCTCGCTGGGCCGCCGGCGGAGGCTTGGCGGCGTTGCTCGGACGGGCGGGGCGTGGCGCGGGCGCATTGGGCGCAGGCGCCGGTGCAGGGTTCGGTTGTGGGGGCGGCTGCGCGCCCGAAGGCTGGGGCTGGTTGGGCTTCTGGCCCGCGGCGCAGCCCATAGCGTCGACCGACGCGCCCACCGGAGTTCTGGGACAACGGTCGAGCCCGTCCAGCACCCCGTCGCCGTCCTCGTCTCCCGGGCAGCCCAGCGCGTCCACGGTCGCGCCGCGGGGCGTGTCGGAGCACCGGTCGAGGCCGTCCGGAATACCGTCGCCGTCGCTGTCCTTGGGGCAGCCACGCGCGTCCACCAGTACGCCGGCGGGCGTGTCGGGGCACCGGTCGAGGCCGTCGGGGATGTTGTCGCCGTCGGTATCCTGCGAGCAGCCGCGCGCGTCCACTGCGGCGCCAGCGACGGTGGTCGGGCAGCGGTCGATGCCGTCGGGCACGCCGTCGCCGTCGCTGTCGCTCGGGCAGCCTCGCGCATCCACGGAGGCGCCGGCCGGGGTATCGGGGCAACGGTCCTTGTTGTCGAGTACGCCGTCGCCGTCCGCGTCGAGAATAGGCTTGCTGCCCAGCATGACGCTCAGGCCCAGGTTGACCCCGAAATTCGAGAGCGACGTTCCGGCAATGTTCGCCCGATCCTTGCTCTTGTAGTGGGCGTACAGGCCCTCGCCGCGGACGAAGATCGTGGGCGTAACCCCCACCCGGACCCCCGCGCCGCCCTGCAACGTGCCGCTGCTGCCACAGATGGGGTCGCCGGCCCGTCCGACGGCCGGGCAATCGCTGCCGTACTTGGTGGTGCCAGCACCGGCCTTGAGGTAGAAAGAGTTCCGTGACCCGAGCGGTATGTTGTAGAGGGCCGACGCCGCGAACTGCTTGACGCTGACACTCTGGGATCCGCTCTTGCTGCTCGGGGAAGCGAACCCGCCCTCGACTTCGACGGAAAAGTTGAGCGGCAACCATACGCCGAGGCGACCGAGTCCGCCTGCTGCCCCGTCGAGCTGGGTGTTGGCGTCGAACGACTGGTACGCACCGGCCGCGCCAACCTCCACCAGGTACTTTCGGGCCTGGGCGTGGCCGGGCTGGACGCACACCACGACGAGGGCGAGGCCGGCCAGGGCTCCGATTCGCCCGGCCCAGCCCCTTGCGGGCTGTGGGTAGGTTCGCATGGATCAAATAGATACGACGGCAACGAAGACCTGACAAGGAGCCGCGTCACCAAACGCCCCGCGCCCTTGGCAGCACTCCCCGGGACCGCTACGATTCGCCCATCCCGGCCGCGAGGAGCGTGCATGCGCGTAGTCATTGAATACTGCGTCGTCTGAAACTACCAGCCTCGAGCCACCGGTCTGGCGGCTGAGCTGAAGCAGCTGGATCCCGACGCGGAGGTCCGGCTGGTCCCGTCGTCCGGTGGGGTGTTTGAGGTGACCGTGGACGGCAAGCTCATCTTCTCGAAGCGCGCGCTCCGCCGTCACGCCGAGCCAGGAGAGATCGTCCGACTGATGCAACGCCCAAGCTGACATGCGTATCGCCATCTCCACCGGCGGCGGCGACGCCCCCGGGCTCAACGCTGTCATTCGCGCGGTGGTGGTGTCCGCGTACTATCGGGGATGGAAGTCGTACGGTATCCAGCGGGGCTACGAGGGCCTGCTCTCGTTCAACGGCGTCGTCCCGCTCGGCCTGGCCGAGGTGCGCGGCATCACCCACCTTGGTGGCACCATCCTGGGCACCACCAACCACGGCAATCCATTCCGCTACGTCATGCGGAACGATCAGGGTGAGGCCTACGAGCAGGACCGCTCGGACGACCTGGTGGCCGCCTTTCAGGCCAGCGGGTTCGACGCCCTGGTCTCGATCGGCGGCGAGGGCAGCCTGCAGATCTCGCACGATCTCTGGCGCAAGGGCCTCCCCGTCGTCTGCGTTCCCAAGACCATCGACAACGACGTGAGCGGCACGCAGCGCACCTTCGGGTTCGACACGGCCGTGAGCACCGCCACCGAAGCCATCGACAAGCTCCACTCGACGGCGGAGAGCCACGACCGGGTGATGGTGGTCGAGCTCATGGGTCGGTACGCGGGCTGGATCGCGCTCTACAGCGGACTGTCCGGCAGCGCCGACGTCATCCTGCTGCCCGAGATCCCCTTCGACATCGGGAAGGTGTGCGACAAGATCCGCCAGCGCGAGGCGGCGGGGCGCCACTTCAGCATCGTCGTGGTGGCCGAAGGGGCGCGCCCGAAGGACGGCACCATCGAGCTGCTCGAGCGCCGGGGTGTGGGCACGGTGGACCGCCTGGGCGGTATCGCCAGCAAGGTGGCCCGAGCCATCGAGCACCACACCGGCAAGGAGACCCGCTCGCTGGTGCTGGGCCATCTGCAGCGCGGCGGGTCGCCCACCACCTACGACCGGCTGCTGGCGCTCCGGTTCGGCGCCGCGGCCGTGCGGGCCATCGCCGATCGCACCTTCGGGATCATGGTCGGGCTCAACGGCTCCGACATCACCCGCGTGCCGCTGGAGAACATCGTCGGCCGCGCCAAGAACGTTCCGCTCGACTCCGACACCGTCCGTACCGCCCGCGATCTGGGCATCAGCCTGGGTGACTGACCCCGCCTACCCGCCCACCCGCACGGTGGACGCGGCCGACGTGCTCCACGGCGAGACCATTCCCGATCCGTATCGCTGGCTGGAGGACGGGGCCCACCCTGACACGCGCGCCTGGACCGAGCAGCAGAATGCGCTCACCGAAGCGTGGCTGGCCCGGATACCGGCGCGAGCGGTCATCCGGCGCCGGCTGGACGAGCTGTTGTCCATCGGGGCCCTCAGCGTGCCCACGCCGGCCCGCGGCCGGTACTTCTACCAGCGCCGGGACGGCCGAGAGAATCAGCCGGTCCTCTACGTGCGCGAGGGTGGAGCTGGCAGCGATCATGTGGTGGTCGATCCCAACGCGCTCGATCCCGCCGGAACCACCGCGGTCGACTGGTATTACCCGAGCGACGACGGCCGCCTGCTGGCCTACGGGCTGAGTCAGGACGGAAGCGAGCAGAGCGTGCTCCACGTGTATGACGTGGAGGCGGGCACCAGTCTCCCCGACCGGATTCCGCGCACCCGCGCGGCCGATCTCGCCTGGCTGCCGGATTCCTCCGGCTTCTATTACACCCGCTACCCGGAGCCCGGCGCCGTGCCGGCCGGGGAAGAGCACTATCACCGCGCGGTCTACTTCCATCCGCTCGGCGGCGATCCGGCCGAGGATCCGCTGGTCTTCCAGCCCCGTGAGAAGGAGTACTGGCCCGGGGTGAGCCTGTCGCCCGACGGGCGCTGGCTCGTCATCAGCGTGGCTCGCACCTTCGACCAGACCGACCTCTATCTGGGCGACCGCAATGCGGCCGACTGGACCCCATCGCCGCCGCTGGTCCCGGTGGCGGAGAACCTGCCGTTCTCGTTCGATGGCGAGGTGGTGCGCGGCCGGCTCTACCTCCGCACCAATCTCGACGCGCCGACCTACCGGATGTACGAGGTGAACCCCGAGCGTCCCGAGCGGGGGCACTGGCGCGAGCTGGTGCCGCCCCGGCCCGACGCGGTGCTCGAGGGCGCCCGGGTGGTGGGAGACCGGTTGGCGCTGAGCTATCTCCAGCGGGCCTCCTCCCACCTCCGGCTGGCCGATCTGGATGGCGGCCTCCGCCACGAGGTCCAGCTCCCCACGCTGGGCAGCCTGTTCGGCCTCGGCGCCGAGCCCGACGGGCACGAGCTGTTCTTCGGCTTCTCGTCCTACACCGTGCCGCCGAGCGTGTACCGGCTCGACCTCGCGTCCGAGCGCCAGAACCTGTGGCGGCGGGTCGAAGCGGACGTCGACCCCGACCGCTATGAGGTCCGCCAGGTGAGCGTCAGGTCAGCCGACGGGACCGAGGTTACCATGTTCCTGGTCCACCGCCGCGGGCTGGCGCGGGACGGGAACGCGCCGACCTATCTCACCGGCTATGGCGGCTTCAACATCAGCATGACCCCGGCGTTCTCGCGCTCGCTGCTGCTCTGGCTCGAGCACGGCGGCCTGGTGGCGATTCCCAACATTCGCGGCGGTGGGGAGTATGGAGAATCATGGCACCAGGGCGGGATGTTGGGACGAAAGCAGAACAGCTTCGACGACTTCATCGCCGCGGCCGAGTGGCTGGTGCGCGAGCGATACACCCGGCCGGAGCGGCTGGCGGTGGCCGGAGGCTCGAATGGCGGCCTCCTCATGGGGGCCGTGCTGACCCAGCGACCGGAGCTGTTCCGGGCCGTGGTCATCCAGGTGCCACTCCTGGACATGCTCCGGTATCACCGGTTCCTGATCGCGCGGCTGTGGATCCCGGAGTACGGCTCGCCCGACGATCCCGAGGCCTTTCGCTGGCTCCGCGCCTACTCGCCCTACCACCACGTGCGGGCGGGTACCCGTTACCCCGCCGTACTGCTGGCCACCGCGGAGAGCGACACTCGGGTGGACCCGATGCACGCGCGGAAGATGACGGCCCGCCTCCAGGCTTCCACCGCTTCCCGGCATCCGGTGCTGCTCCGGCTGGAATCCCGAGCGGGGCATGGGGCGGGGAAGCCCCTGGCCAAGGTGCTGGACGAGCTCACCGACACCTGGACGTTTGTGTTTTCGGAGTTAGGGGTCGAGGTTTAGCCGGACGTCGTACCGATGGACCCCGAACCGAGGAGCCGCCGCTGATGGCCTATTCGTCCCGCCCAGTCGCGAGCATGTCCCACCCTGACCGGTGGCTCGCGGTGCTGCGCATCGTCGTCGGGCTCTACTTCGCGAAGGCGTTCGTGACCAAGCTCGGCATCGTGATGGTGGGCGGCGTGCTGCCGCTGCCGGGCGCCACCGAGCGCTGGATCACCACGATGCCCAAGATCGTGTCCAAGCAGGCGGCCGAGAATCCGATCCTGTTCTACAAGCACTTCCTCGAGAACACCGTTCTCACGCATCCCGAGACGTTCGCGCATCTCACCGCCATCGGCGAGACCATCACCGGCCTCGGCCTCACCCTGGGACTGTTCACCGGCATCGCGTCGATCACCGGCCTGATCCTGGTAACGAACTACGGACTCGCCACCCAGTGGATGTCCCCGGGGCAGCAGGGATTCCATCTGGTGTTGTTCGCGCTGATGATCGCATTCTTCGGCGCCCGGGCGGGACGGAGCTGGGGGCTGGACGGACGGCTATGGACGGCGCGGCCGGATTCGATTTTCGCGAGGAGGCCGTTTTCGTAAGGTGACGGTCGGACGCGCGGGGATGAGTCACCCTGAACGCAATGAAGGGGGCA
>DATEJD010000512.1:0-26803 GCA_035278325.1 Gemmatimonadales bacterium
GCACCATTCCGTTTCTCGAGTATCACGGCGCGCGGGCCACGCCGGAGGCGGAGGTCATGCGGCAGCTGGATGAGCACCTGGAAGCGCATGAGCAGGTGGTGCTGTACGGCCACCCGTGCTACGAAGGGGTGCGCGAGGGCGTCCTGCGCCAGGTATTCGCCCGGGTGCTGGAGCACGGGTTCCGGTTCGTCACGATGCAGACGCTCGCCGAGCGGCTGCAGGCGGCGCGCGCCGCACGATGATTCGCGTCCTCAGCGTCTTCGGCACCCGGCCCGAGGCGATCAAGATGGCGCCGATCGTCCGGGCGCTCCGGGCGGCGCCGGCGCAGTTCGAGAGTCAGATCTGCGTCACCGCCCAGCACCGGACCATGCTGGATCAGGTGCTGGAGGTGTTCGATCTCAAGGCCGACGTCGACCTCGACCTGATGGTGCCGGGGCAGACGCCCGCCGGCATCGCGGCAGGCATCCTCGACCGGCTGCCCCCGCTGCTCCGCCGGGTCCGGCCGGACGTAATCCTGGTGCAGGGCGACACCACGACGACCTTCGCCGCTGCCTTCGCGGCGTTCCTGGAGCGCATCCCCAGCGCGCACGTGGAGGCCGGGCTCCGGACCGGCGACCGCTGGCAGCCGTTTCCGGAGGAGATGAACCGGGTGCTCACGACCCGGATCGCCGCGCTCCACTTCGCTCCGACTCCGGCGGCGCGGGACACGCTCCTCGCCGAGGGCATCCCGGCCGGCGACGTGTTCCTCACGGGGAATACCGTCATCG
This sequence comes from Gemmatimonadales bacterium, assembly GCA_035278325.1. Classification (GTDB taxonomy): domain Bacteria; phylum Gemmatimonadota; class Gemmatimonadetes; order Gemmatimonadales; family GWC2-71-9; genus CAVVWJ01. The sequence continues at coordinate 768 of DATEJD010000512.1, forward strand.
ACGCGCTGCTGCAGACAGTGCGGTCCGACTACCAGTTCCGGACGCCCGCGCTCGGCCGCCTCGACCCGTCGCGCCGCGTGGTGCTGGTCACCACCCACCGGCGCGAGAGCTTCGGGGCGCCGCTCCGCTCCACCTGCGCGGCCATCCGGGAGCTGGCCGGCCGGTTTCCCGAGTTGCAGTTCGTGCTCCCGGTGCATCCCAACCCCGAGGTCAAGCGCACGGTCGAGGAGCTCCTGTGCGACATCCCCGGGATGCACCTCGTGCCGCCGGTGGACTACCTCGAGTTCGTCCACCTCATGGCGCGGGCCGACCTGGTTCTGACCGACAGCGGCGGCGTGCAGGAGGAGGCGCCCTCGCTCGGCAAGCCGGTGCTGGTGCTCCGGGAGGTCACCGAGCGGCCCGAAGGCGTGGCCGCGGGGACGGCCATGGTGGTCGGCACCGACCGCGACCGGATCGTGCGCGCGGCGAGCGAGCTCCTGACCTCGCCCGAGGCCTATGCCCGCATGGCCAACGCCGTGAACCCCTACGGCGACGGTCGCGCGAGCGAGCGCATCCTCGCCGCGCTGGCGGACCGCTACGCGAGCAGCGCCAGATGAAGCTGCTGGTCACCGGTGGGACCGGCTTCATCGGCTCCCACCTGGCGGAAGAGGGGCGGCGGCGCGGGGCGCAGGTAGTGGTGCTGGGCCTGGCGGATCGGCCCGAGGAGAAGGCCAATGCCGCTCTGCTGGCGTCGCAGGGGGTGGAGATCCTCCCCGGCAGCATCACCGACGCCGAGCTCTGCGCCCGGGCCATGCGGGGGGTCACCCACGTCTTCCACCTCGCGGTGGCCATGCGGGAGGGTGGAAAGAGCGACGAGTTCTTCGAGGCCATCAACCTCGACGGGACGCGGAGCCTGCTGGACGCGGCGGGATCGGGACGGGTGGACCGCTTCATCTACTGCAGCACGATCGGGATCTACGGGCACCGGGCGCCCGGGATCACCAACGAGGAGTCGGCGCTCCGGCCTGGCAACATCTACGAGCGGACCAAGGTGGCCGCGGAGCGGATGGTGCGCGAGCACGCCGCCCACGCCAACGTGGACTATACGGTGCTCCGCCCGGCCGACGTCTACGGCCCGCGCGACCAGCGGCTGCTCAAGCTGTTCAAGGGGGTAAGCCGGGGTCGGTTCCCGCTGTTCGGCGACGGCTCGGGGCGGCGCCACATGGTGTACGTGGACGACGTGGTGAGCGCGTTCTTCGCGGCCTGCGAGCGCCGGGAGGCGGTGGGCGAGGGGATGATCCTCGCCGGGCCGCGCCCGTGCACCCTCCGGGAGCTGATCGAAGCCGTGCGCCAGGCCACCGGGAGCAGGCGCTACGGATTTCGACTCCCACTGGCGCCGATGCTCGCGACCGCGGCGGTGGTCGAGGACGTCTGCCAGGCGCTCAAGCTGGATCCGCCCATCTATCGCCGGCGGATGGATTTCTTCACCAGCGATTCGGCGTTCGACACCTCGCGCGCGCGACGGCTCCTGGGCTGGGCGCCGACGGTCGATCTGGCCGAAGGCGTGCGGCGCACGTACCAGGCTTACCGCGCCGCCGGAGAAGTGGCGTAGCCCACGGCGGCCGCGGTCATTCGTCACCGCTCGAGCGACTTACTCGATCCTATACTGACGCCGTCCATGGAGATCATGTTGTGACCGAGCCCTGGCAGCTCCAGCTCTTCCGCCGCTCGCTGAAGAAGCGGCAGACCGTGGACGCCATGCTGGCGCATCTTCCGCCGGTACAGGGCCGGACGTGCCTCGAGATCGGATGCGGGACGGGGCTTACCTCGCACTTTCTCCGCGCGCGGGGGGGCACCTGGACCAGCGCCGACTTCGAGCGCGACCACGTCCACTCGGCCAGACAGCTGGTGGGCGACCGGGTGCTCCAGATCGACGAGCGCACCGTGCCATTCAGGTCGGGCAGCTTCGACGTGGTGGCCGCCATCAATTTCCTGGAGCACATCGAGGACGACGAGACCTTCTTCGCCGAGATGGTCCGCGTGCTCAAGCCCGGCGGCGACTTCCTGTTCATGGCCCCCAAGGGCGACCACGGCCGCCTGGGATTCGGGCTCAAGAAGGTGCTCGGCTTCACCGCCGACCAGGAGGGCTTCGGGCACGCCCGCGACGGGTACCCGCTGGCGGCGGGGCGCGCGCTCATGGAGCGGCACGGCCTTCGAGTACAGGGCCAAACCAGCTATTGCCGGTTCTTCACCGAATCGCTAGAAGATTTGCTCAACTACGCGTATCACCGGAAGGCGATGAAGGGCAAGGACACCACGGAGCAGGATTTTCACGGTGATACCGCGCCCATGTCCGCCGACGCGCTCAACAAGGTGGGCACCGCCTACAAGGTGTATTCCGCGGTCTATCCCGCGCTCCGTGCGTGGACCATGCTCGACCGGCTGATCCCGTTCTCCGAGGGGTACATGATGGTCGCGTGGGGGAAGAAGGCCTCCTAGAGATGTGCGGCATCGTCGGCATCGTCGGCGCGCGCGCCGTGGCCCAGCCGGAGATCTGGCGGATGTGCGACGCCATCCGGCACCGGGGCCCGGACGACTGGGGCACCTTCATCGAAGGTGACTTCGGGATGGGCATGCGCCGGCTCAGCATCATCGACCTCGCCGGCGGCCACCAGCCGATCGGCAATGAGGACGACAATCTGCAGGTGATCCTGAACGGCGAGATCTACAACCACGCCGAGCTGCGCCGCGGGCTCCTGGCGCGCGGCCACCAGTTCCGCACCCGCTCCGACACCGAGGTGCTGGTCCACCTGTTCGAGGACGAAGGCGAGCGCATGCTGCAGCGGCTCCGCGGCATGTTCGTCTTCGTGATCTGGGACCGCCGCCGCCGCCGCCTGTTCATCGCGCGCGACCACTTCGGGCAGAAGCCGCTGTTCTACACCGAGCGCGGGGGCCGGCTCAACTTCGCGTCCGAGATCAAGGCGCTCCTGGCGGCCGATCCGGGCCTGGGCGCCCTCTCGCCGTTCGCGCTGGACCAGTATCTCACCCTCAGGTTCGTCCAGGCGCCGGACACGTTCTTCAAGGACATCCGCGCGCTCCCGCCGGCGCATTATATGGTGTGGGAGAACGGGGCCGTCCGCACCGAGCGGTACTGGGACCTGAGCTTCGAGCCCAAGTGGACCTACTCGGAGCGCGACACGCTCGAGCAGGTAGACGAGCTGCTGGGCGAGACGGTGGCCCTCCACCTCACGAGCGATGTGCCCGTCGGGGCGTTCCTGAGCGGCGGCCTCGATTCCACCCTGGTCGTGGCGTATGCGGCCAAGGTGCTCGGCTCGGAGCTCCGCACCTTCTCGATGGGTATTCCGTATCGGGACCTGAACGAGCTGCCCGCCGCCGCGGCGGTCGCCCGGCGGTACGGCACCCGTCACTTCGCCGAGGAGGTCACCCCGTCGGTCGTGAGCGACCTGCCGCGCCTCATCTCGGCGCTGGACGAGCCGGCCGATCCGCTGTCGATCTGCCTGCTGCACCTGGCCCGCATGACGGCGAGCGAGGTGAAGGTCGTGCTCGGCGGCGACGGCGGCGACGAGCTGTTCGGCGGCTACGACCGCTACGCGGCCGAGCGCTGGCTGGATGCGTATCGGCAGGTGCCGGCCGTGGTGCGCGATCTGGTGTCCGATCACGTGCTGCACCGGCTGCCCGACCAGTTCACCTTCAAGAGCTTCACGCACAAGCTCCGCTGGGTGGACCAGATGGCGCGGAAGAGCGGCGGTGAGCGCTACGCGGCCAGCATGCAGTACTTCTGGTTCAACGAGGCCCACCGGGCGGAGCTCTACACGCCCGCATTCCGGGAAAAGCTCGCGGGACGGCGGCCGGAAGCATGCCTCCTGGACCTGTACGATACGCCCAAGGCCAGCGAGCCGGTGGATCGGATGATGTACGTGGACGTGATGTCGCGGCTGCCCGGGCAGTCGCTCATGATCGTCGATCGAGCCACCATGGCGTACAGCCTGGAGGCGCGCTCGCCCTACCTCGACCCTCGGCTGGCGGAGTTCATGGCCCGGGTGCCGGTGCGGCTCAAGGTGCGCGGGCCGGGCAGGCTCCGGCACCTCGAGCGGCGGTTGGGCGAACGGTATCTCCCGCGCGAAGTGCTCGACCGGCAGAAGCAGGGCTTCGCCTCACCGCTCATGTACATCATGGAGGAGGAGGTGCGCTCGCTGGCGCCCAACCTGCTGCTGGGAAGCGAGCTGGTGCGCGACGGGTACCTCGAAGGCGCGACGGTCCAACGCCTCGTCGAGGAGCACCTGGCCCGCCGGCGCGACCACGGCAACCGGATCTGGCTGCTGCTGAGCGCGGAGGTCTGGTACCGCCGCTACATCGGCGGGCGGTCCACCGTCGATCTCGAGGCCGAGATTGCCGAGCACCGGCCTCGGGTGCTGGACCGAGCCATATGAAGCAGGGCCCGGGGAGCATCCCGTGGCCGGCTAGCCGGCCGGCGGATCGGCTACGCTACTACGCCGAGGATGCAGGGCTGACGCAGGCTCAGGGCCGACGCCGCGCATCCAGGCTGAGCGGGCCGGCGCCGTTCCCGGCGAAGTACAGCCACACCAGCATGTACAGCAAGGGCACCTCGCCCTTGTTCTCGATCGGCATCCCGCCCCGCGGGAAGTGGAACTGAAAGAAGGCAACCAGCATCTCGAGAGCCAGCACCAGCGCCACCGGCCGCGTAAGCAGGCCGAGCACGATCAAGAGCCCGCCGAAGGTCTCCAGCACGCCAGCCAGCCCGAACTGTGATATCAGCGGCACGGACCCGCCGTTGGGGCCGGCGCCGCCGAACATGCCGAACAGCTTCTGGAGTCCGTGCTCCATGAAGAGCAGGCCGGCGCCGATGCGGAGCACCGCGTGGGTGTACGGACCGAGCATCGTGGGACGGGGGGAAGTGAGGGTGGTGGACATCGGGTGAATCTCCCCGGAGCGGAAGGTCAGCGGCGTGGGTGAGATTCGAACTCACGAAGGAGTTGCCCCCTTGGCGGTTTTCAAGACCGCTGCCTTAAACCGCTCGGCCACCACGCCCTGTTCGGTGCAACGTATGCTGCCCCGGAGAGCCGTTCAAGTCACTCGGCTGCGATCCTAAAACCGAAACGCCGGAATCCAGCCCCACCCCCACTCCAGCACCGGGGGCCACATCACGAAGATCCAGAAGCCGAGCGCCGCGATGGGCAGCTCGAAGGCGAACGCCGTGTCAGCGGCGCGCCGGGGCGCCGCCCCCCACGCATTGCGGCCGCCGAAGACCACCGGGGCCGTCGCGAGATACCAGCCCACGATCCAGAGGGGCCAGGCCGGGGCCCAGGGCCGATTGGCCAGGAAGGCATCGACGAACCGGACCACCAGCGCGGCAAAGGCGAGCAGCAGGTAGGACTCGACCAGGAAGGTCAGAACGGTGCCAGCGGTGATCAGGCCCCGCCGGTGGTAGCGCGTGCCCAGGATGGTCAGCGCCGACCCAGGCGCCCCGCCGAACGCCAGGACGACCGAGTAGAGCACGGCGGCGAAGGTGCCGACGATGCCGAGCAGGCCCGCCACACCCAGGCTGGTGAGCATTGGCGCCCATGGTACGGCCCGCTCGGGGGGACGTCAAGAATGACGGTCGGACGAGTCACCCTGAACGCAGTGAAGGGGGCATACCCGAACGCATGCCCCCTTCGCTCCGCTCAGGGTGACTCGCAGACGCCGGCCCGGCTATCCACCCGACCGTCTGACCGTCCGACCGTCGCCTAGAAGAGCGCCCTCCCAGACAGCTCCCGATTCACCTCGCGCGCGATTGAATCCGCCTTCTGCGCGTGGACGGTATCGCCGGTCGCCTCGTAGGTGCGGGCTACGCCTCCGTAGACGACCGAGTACAGCTGCAGGATCGAGCCCGAGGGTGGGTCCACCCAGCCGAAGGGGCGGTCGCGCGTCGCGGTTCGCCAATGGTACGTGTTCCACAGCAGGGCCGACGTGCGCGGGAGATCCAGGTACCCCAGGCCCTGACTCAGCACGATCGAATCGTTGGGCTGCACCACCTTGGGCATGAGCTTCCGGACAAACCCCTGGGACACGAGGTACGGACTCAGGCCTAGGGTCTGGTCGGGGTAGCCGCCGTCGCTCCAGCTGAAGTAGACGGGGCGGGAGCCCATGTTGTCGCGGATGAGGAAGATCGTCGCGAGGTCCTGGCGCAGGAGCACGTCCTGGCCGAACCGGATCTGAATGCTGTCGAGCGCCACGCCGCCCTTGGAGGGGACCTGCATCGCCTCGGGCAGGCTGTCCACCTCGGCCATCCTGAGCTTGAGGGCAGGCTGGGTGGGGCGCGGCGGCACCGGGAGGGTGCGCCAGACCGGGTCCGCCTTCGTGGGATCGAACGCCGGCGTCTCGCGCCGGGCCAGCTGGCGCAGGTGCCAGTCGGTATTCATCAGGGACAGGTTCGCGAGGGTCACGTCGGGCCGGATGCCCTCGACCTCCTGCGCGTACCACAGCGGGAACGTATCGTTGTCGCCCGCGGTGATGAGCACGCCGTACGGCTCGACGCTATTAAGCATGTCGTAGGCGAAATCGCGCGCCATGGTCTCGTGCGCGCGGCTCGCGGTGGCGTGATTGCCGACCACGGGCACGAGCGGGAGCAGGAGTACCACGCTCGCCGCAGCCCACCGGGCCGTCTCGGACCCGCGGTCGCGCAGTCCGTCGACGATGGCCTGCATCGCCGCGCCGAGCCCGCAGGCTACGAACGCGCCGAACACCGCGAACGAGCCGACGAAGAAGTAGTCGCGCTCGCGCACCTCGCGGGGCAGGTTGGCCTGATCCAGGTACTGCGAGAAGCCGTACTTGAAGTTCATGTAGAACACGAGGCCGACCGAGAGCGTGCCCAGCAGCGCCACGCCGGCGATGCCCGCTCGGCGATCCGACTTCCACAGCGCGCCCAGCCCGTACAGGCCCAATGCCGTGAACACCGCCGTGGCCACGGCGGAGAGGCGGCCCCAGTCGCGCGCGAACTGCCAGGTGAAGTACTGCCAGAAGTTGGCCAGCTGGCCCGGGAAGCTGGCCTGCCGGTCGGTGAGCGGCGGCTTGCCGTACTGCACCCGGTTGAGCACGTCCTTGAGCGCCTGGCTGAAGAACCCTATGGGCTCGCCCTCGTTGATCGGCGGGTACTGGGCGGCGCGCATCGGCAGCCAGAGGTAGTTCAGCGAAACGCCCACCAGTATCGCCAGCGCCACGCCCACGATCACGGTCGGCCGGGTGATGACCCGCCAGTCGGTCCAGAGCACGTACACCACAAGGGCCGGCACGGCGAGCACGCCCATCAGGTGGTTGGTCGAGGAGAGCGCGAGCACGTAGGCGATGAGTACCAGCCAGCGGTCGCGGTGCGTGCCGGGCTCGTCGTCGCCCCAGCGCACCACCAGCCACATGACCAGCGCGATCGAGAGCAGCGAGACGGTGTAGACCTTCTCGTTCACCGTGCTCTGGTTCCATACGGTCCACGAGGTGGCGCCGACCAGCACGCCGCCGAAGGCCGCCGCGTAGCGGGCCCAGCGCACCCGCACGACGCCGCGGAGCCACCGCTCGGCCACCAGGAACCAGAAGCCGGCGGCGGCGGCGCTGGTGGTCGCCGCGAAGAGGTTGATCCGCTCCGCGTACGACGCGGCGAGTGGCAGCAGCCCGAAGGTATGCGCCAGGATCACGAACAGCGGGTTGCCCGGCGGATGGGGAATGCCCAGCACCTTGGCCGCCGCGATGTACTCGGACGTGTCCCAGAACGCGGTCGTGGGCGAGAGGGTGATCAGATAGATCACCAGCACGACGACGAACGTGGCCACTGCCCAGAGATAGGGCGGGCGCTCCTGCGAGGTCTCGGTCATAGACTCTGGGCTAGTGTCTGAACTGGCGGCGGCCGGTCACTACCATGGCCAGGCCGTGGCGGTTGGCCGCCTCGACGACTTCGGGATCCCGCACCGAGCCGCCGGGTTGAATGATGGCGGTGATCCCGGCGCCGGACGCGAGCTCGATGTTGTCCGCGAAGGGGAAGAACCCGTCCGAGGCGAGCACGGTCCCGGCGGGGTCGTGCCCCGCCTGGCGCGCCTTGTGGATCGACAGGAAGACGCTGTCCACCCGGCTCATCTGCCCGGCGCCGATGCCGATCGCGGCCTCGTCGCGCGCCAGCAGGATCGCGTTCGACTTGACCGAGGCCACCGCGGCCCACGCGAAGCGGAGATCGTTCCACTCGCGCTCGGTGGGCTGGCGGTCGGTGGCCACCGACCAGTCCTGGTCCGACGGGTCGAACTGGAACAGGTCCTGGACCAGGAAGCCGCCCCGTACCCGCTTGTAGTCGAGCGAGCCGGCGCCCCGACTCACCGGAAGCTCCACCACTCTGAGCGCCTTCTTGGTCGTGAACACCGCCATGGCCTCGTCGTGGAACGAGGGCGCCACCACGACCTCCACGAACAGATCGCTCATCGCCTGCGCCGTCGCGCGGTCCACCACCGTATTGAAGGCGATGACGGAGCCGAAGGCGGATACCGGATCGGTGGCGCGGGCCTTCCGGAACGCGTCGACCGCGGACCCCGCCACGGCGATCCCGCACGGCGTCGTATGCTTGATGATCGCGCAGGCCGGACGGTTGCTCCAGCAGGCCACCGCCGACATCGCTGCGTCGATATCCAGCAGGTTGTTGAACGACAGCTCCTTGCCGTGGCGCTGCGTGAGGTCGCGCATCCCGCGCGGCTCCTCGGTGACGTAGAGCGCGGCGCGCTGCCCCGGGTTCTCGCCGTAGCGGAGCGATTGGGTCCGCTCCATCGCGATGCCCAGCCGGCGCGGCAGCCCTTCTTCCTGCGGCGTCAGGTAGCCCGCGATCGCGGCGTCGTAGTCCGCGGTGTGGGCGAACACCTTGGCCGCGAACTCCCGGCGCACCGCCGAAGAGAGGCCGTTCCGCCGCAGCAGGTCGAGCACCTTGGGGTAGTCGGTCGGATCCACCACCGGCAGGACGAACTCGTGGTTCTTGGCCGCGGAGCGCAGCATCGACGGGCCGCCGATGTCGATGTTCTCGACCGCGTCCTCGAACGACACGCCGGGCCGGCTGATGGTCATCTGGAAGGGATACAGGTTGACGGCGACCAGGTCGATCGGCACGATGCCCCGCTCCTGGAGCGCCGTCATGTGGGCCGGCATGTCGCGCCGACCGAGCAGCGCGCCGTGCACCGCGGGATGGAGCGTCTTGACCCGGCCGTCCAGCAGCTCGGGGAAGCCGGTCACCTCGTCCACGGCGGTGACGGCGATGCCCGCCGAGCGAAGTGCCGTGGCGGTGCCGCCGGTGGAGACGATCTCCCAGCCGAGCTGGGTGAGGCCTTGCGCGAACGCGACGATGCCCCGCTTGTCGCTGACCGAGATCAGCGCGCGCGGCATGGCGAGTCAGTCACGACGAAGACTCCACAGTTTCGGGAAGCGGAACGGGGTGACCCGCCGCGGCGGCGGCCAGCACGACCGCCGGCAGCAGCCGGTGCTCGACGCCCAGCACCCGCGCGGCGAGCGTCTCGGGCGTATCGCCCCGGAGGACCGGCACCCGCGCCTGGGCGAGAATCCGCCCTCGATCGTACACCTCGTCCACCAGGTGCACGGTGGCCCCGCTCTCGCGGGCGCCACTCGCCAGCACGGCCTCGTGCACGTGGTGCCCGTACATGCCGCGGCCGCCGAAGGCCGGCAGGAGCGCCGGGTGAATGTTGAGAATGCGATCGCGGTACCGGGCGATGACTGAGGCGGGAACGAGCTTGAGATAGCCCGCCAGGACCAGCAGGTCGACTCGGTGCTGGGCCAGCAACTCGAGCCATTCGGTCGCGTCGGCTGGGTTGGCCAGGACCTCCGCGGGGACGCCGTGCTCGCGCGCCCGATCGAGCGCGGCCGCGTCGGCCCGATTGCTCACGACGAGCACCACCCGCGCCGGGGCATCGGTCCCCAGGGCACGCAGCAGCGCCTCGAGGTTGCTGCCGCGCCCCGAGACGGCCACGGCCACGCGCAGTGTCATGGCCGGGGAAAGTAATCCCGGGCCGCGCACAGGGAAATGCAGCCGGTCGACCGGGGCGCGGCTACTTCCCATCGGCCAGAATGGTGTGGACCGCGGCCCCCAGGTCCGGCACGGTGGGCCACCTCTGAGCGGCCGCCTCCGCCGCTTCGTCGCCGGCTGCGCCAGTGAGCAGCAGGAGTCCTCGGCCACCGAACCTCGAGGCGCCGATGATGTCCCGGATCCGGTCGCCGACCCACCAGCTTCGGCTGAGATCCAAGCCCAGGTCGTCCGCGGCGCGGCGGTAGAGCAGGGGGCCCGGCTTGCGACACTCGCAGGAGCCCGAGATCTCGGGGAGATGGGGGCAGTGGTACTGAGCGGCAAGGCGGGCGCCGTGCGATGCCAGGAGCATCTCCAGGCGGCGAGCCGTGGCGGCGTAGTCCGCCTCGGTCAGCAGGCCGCGCGCGATGCCGGACTGGTTGGTCACCACGACGACCGGCAGCCCCGCCTGATCGAGCCGCCGGACCGCCTCGGCCGCGCCGGGCAGCAGGTGGACCTGATCGGGATCGCGCAGATAGTGGCGGTCCTCGATCAGGGTGCCGTCCCGGTCGAGAAAAACCGCCGGCCGGCCGCTCACTCCGCGAGCGCGTGCGCAAGCGCGCGCCCGAGTGCGGGCCCGGCATCGTCGGGGAGCGTCCGGGGATCGAGCAGCACCCGGCCGCCCGCCACTCGGGTCACGATGCCGGGATCGCCCAGTCGGAGGCGGAGCGCCAGGCCGTCCGCGCCGATCGGTCCCGGGTCGAGACTCACCAGCGTGGTGGGAAGCATCGCGCCGGGAAAAGACCCCCCACCCACGGCCGACTCGCCCGGCTCGAGCCTGGCATGGAGCTGCGGCGGGCAGTCCGCCGCGAGGCGCGCGGCGCGGGCGGCCAGCTCGCCGGGCTCAAGCGTGAGCATCCGCAGCACCGGGATCTCGCGCACCGCGTTCTCGGCCTCGTCGTAAAGGGCGAGAGTGGCCTCCATCGCGGCGAGCGTCAGCTTATCGGCCCGCATGGCGCGAGCGAACGGATTCTCGCGGCAGCGTGAGATCGCCTCGCGCCGGCCTACCAGGCAGCCGGCCTGGGGTCCGCCGAGGAGCTTGTCACCGCTGAAGATCACGACGTCCGCCCCGGCGGCGAGCGCGTCGGCCACCCGGGGCTCGGACGTGAGCCCCCAGGGCGAAAGGTCGGCCAGCAGGCCGCTCCCGACGTCGAACAGGTACGGAACGCCGGCCTCCCGCGCGAGCGCGGCGAGTCCGGCCGGCTCGGGCGACGCCACGAACCCGCGCTGCTCGAAGTTGGAGCGATGGACCGTGAGGATGGCGCCGATCTCGGGCCCGAGCGCGCGGCGATAGTCGTCGAGGTGGGTGCGGTTGGTGGTGCCGACCTCGTGAAGCCGGGCCCCGCTCCGCGCCATGATGTCCGGGATGCGGAACGAGCCGCCGATCTCGATCAGCTCACCGCGGGAGATGAGCACGTCACGGCCCGCAGCCAGCGCGTTGAGCGCCAGCACGAGCGCGCCCGCGGCATTGTTGACCAGCAACGCGTCGTCGGCTCCGGTGACCCGGCGAAGCAGCTCGCGGCAATGGTCGGTGCGGCTGCCCCGGGTGCCGGTGTCGAGATCGAGCTCCAGGTTGCTGTAGCCGCCCGCAATGGCGGTCACGGCACCGATGGCGGCCTGGGCCAGCGGGGCGCGGCCGAGGTTCGTGTGGAGCACCACGCCGGTGGCGTTGAGCACGGGCCGGAGTCCCGCGCGGCGGCGCTCGCTCAGGCGCTCGCGGATCTCGACTGCCCAGTCGTCGGGTGGTCCGGCCCGGCGGGTGCGCACCGAGGCGATGGTCTCCCGGATCGCGGCCACCACCGCCGCCCGCGGAGCCGTGCTGAGCAGCGCCTCCACGCCGGGGTCGCGGAGCAGGCGATCCACCGAGGGAAGCTCGCGCCGGCGGTCGGTCATGGCTTGGGCTTGACCGGCCGCCGGCCGGCGGAATCGGGCGGTACCTTGCCCGCTGGGCGGGCGCGCTTGGTCGTGTCGGTCGGCGCGCGGGCCGGTCCCTTGCCGTGGGTGGTATCCGCCGCGCTGGGCTTGGGCACCGTGAAGCTGCCACGGACGTCGCCCGACACACCCGTGGTGTTGCGCACGCCCTTGATCTCCACCTCGTACCTGCTGCCGGCCTTCCAGGGCCGCACTACGCGCACCACGAGCTTGTCGGTGAGCGGCGGCCGGCTGGTGAGCACCTCGAGCTGCGCCCGCGGCTGGAGCCCACGGCCTCGCGCATTCGGCGGCGGCACCTCCGGCACCTCGCGAATGCCGGGTCGCTCGCGGCGCGTGGTGTCGGACAGGGTGTCCTTGGCCGGCGCCGCGCGCCGCTGCAGACTGTCCGCTTCGGTCTTGGTCAGGATCGCGGCGACCTGCACGGGCGTCGAGTCGGGCAGCACGCGCACGGTCACGGCATCGGACTTCAGGCGCAGGCGCGGGTCGAGTGTCTGGGTCAGTGAGACGGTTGCCGACACGCTGTCGGCCACGGCAACCTCCTGGATCCGCGGCGGCGTGGTGTCGTGCACGAAGGCCCACAGCTCGCCGGCCGAGGTCTTTCCTGGCGCGAGGCGGACGGAGTCGAACGGCTCACGCGGGTCCGCGACGTTGTTGTGGTTCTGGTCGATGACTCCCTGCACCAGGTACTCCCCGTTGGGCAAGGGCCCGAGCGAGAAATGGCCGCTGGAGTCGGCCAGGCCGCGGTAGGGCAGGCTGTCTTTGAGGAGCAGCGCCTCTACCAGCGCCTGCGGTGCCGGCCGGCTCGTGGTCCAGTCCACCACCGTGCCATCGATCGTGGTCTTGGGAAGCTCGGCGCCGGTGGTGAAGGTGAGCACCGCGCCCTGCTTCATTTGATTGCGGCGGAGATCGGTGACGCCGGGCAGCAGCTCCACCCGGTAGACCCGGTTGGGGCGCCAACCCTCATCCGGCTTTACGGTAATGCGGTCCCTGCGCCAGCTCACGTGCGGTACCCGTGTCGTGGGCGAGAGAATGATCAGCTTCTCGAGGTCGCCGCTGCCGGTCCCCTGGTTGGGCGAGCTCCCCTCCGAGACCACCTGATCGAATTGGAACTCGACCTCCCCCTTGAAATTGGGGATCTGGGAAAAGGAGTCGGGGCGGATGGCCACCAGCCTCGGGGGCGTGACGTCCGGCGGGCCGCCGGGCGGCGGCTCGATCCGCGCGCAGCCCACAGCCGACAAGACGATGAAGGCCGAAAGGACGGTCCGGGCAGCAACCCGGCCCAGCTCCGTCCTCTCGAACCTTCCCGCTGGCCGGGCTGGGGTCACCCGCACCCCAGCAGCTCTCGCTTGCGAATCAGGACCTGCCGCTGCTCGGTCCAGGCTGCCAGCTTCTCGCGTTCGCGCGCGACCACGTCGGCCGGGGCGCGGGAGACGAACTGCTGGTTGCCGAGCTTCTTCTCCTGCGAGGCCACCAGCCCCGCCAGGCGATCGGACTCCGCGCCCAGCCGGTTGCACTCGCGGCCCACGTCGATCGCGTCGCCGAGGGGCACGAAGACGGCGGTGCCGTCGGGCAGCACGGCGTTGCCGCCCACCCGATCGGTGCTCTCGCCCAGGATCAGGTCGGACAGCTTGGCGAGCCGCACGATGGTGCCACCCTCGCGCTCGAGGGCCGCGGCGGCGCCAGGGTCCTCGACGGCCACGTACGCGCGCACCGTCTGACCGGGTTGGATTCCGTATTCCGCGCGGATCCCGCGGATGGCGCCGACCACCTGCTGCACCAGCCCGAACTCGGCCAGGGCCGAGGGATCCACCGCGCGCTCGTCGGCGCGGGGCCAGGGCGCGACCGAGATCGACGCGTCGGCGGGACGCCCCGGGAACCGGCGCCAGAGCGCCTCGGTGACGAACGGCATCACCGGATGCAGCAGGCGCAGCGCGACGTCGAACGTCTGCGTGGCCACCGCGCGCGCCACATCCCCGCCGGGCACGTCGCCGTAGAGTCGCGGCTTGATCTGCTCGATGTACCAGTCGGCCAGGTCGCTCCACAGGAAGCGGTACACCGCGCCGGCCGCCTCGTTGAGACGGAATTTCTCGTACGCATCGGTGGCTTCGCGGACCGTCGCCTCGCATCGGGCGATGATCCACCGGTCGGCCAGGGTGAGCTCGTCCCGCCGCACCGCGCGCGGCCCGCCCGCGAGCGGGCGCGGCACCCGATCCAGGTTGGACAGGATGAACCGCCCCGCGTTCCACAGCTTGTTGGCGAAGTTGCGCCCGGCCGCGAACGAGGCCTCGAGATCGTTGGGATCCAGGATGACGTCGGTGCCCACCGACATGCCCGACACCAGCGAATAGCGCAGCGCGTCGGCTCCGTAGCGCTCCACCACCTCCAGCGGATCGATCCCGTTCCCCAGCGACTTGGACATCTTGCGGTGCTGGGTATCACGCACGGTGCCGTGCAGGTACATGTGGGTGTACGGCACCTCACCCATGAAATAGAGGCCCGCCATGATCATGCGGGCGACCCAGAAGAACAGGATCTCGGGCGCCGAGACCAGGGTGTGCCCGGGGTAATAGGTCGCGAGATCGGCCGTCCGGTCGGGCCAGCCCAGGCTGGAGAACGGCACCAGCCAGGAGGAGAACCAGGTGTCGAGCACGTCCTCGTCCTGGCGCACGGGGCCGCCGCACGCCGGGCAGGCTTCGACGTCGGTGCGGCTCACCGTGATCCGGGCGCAGCGCTCCGACTGGCAGTACCACACCGGGATCCGGTGGCCCCACCAGAGCTGGCGCGAGATGCACCAGTCGCGGATGCCCTCGAGCCACTGGGTATAGTCGTCGCCGCGGCGCTCGGGAATGAAGTGGAGCGTGCCGTCGCGGTACTTGGCGAGGGCGGGGCGGGCCAGCGGCTCCATCCGCACGAACCACTGGTCCGACAACCTGGGCTCCACTACCGTGTCGCACCGGTAGCAATGGCCCACCGCGTGCCGGTGAGCCTCGACTTTTTCGAGCAGTCCGGCCGCCTCGAACTCGGCGACCACGCGGGTCCGCGCCTCGAACCGGTCGAGTCCCTGGAAGCGCTCGGGCGCGGCCAGGCTGATGCGCGCCTCCGGCGTCATCACGTCGATGGACGGAAGATTGTGGCGGCGGCCGATCTCGAAGTCGGCGGGGTCGTGCGCGGGCGTCACCTTCACTGCGCCGGACCCGAAGGCCGGATCGACCGCGTCGTCGGCCACGATGGGCACCCGCCGGTTCACCACCGGCAGCATGAGCTCGCGGCCGATCAGGTGGCGGTACCGCTCATCCTCGGGGTGAACGGCCACGGCGGTGTCGCCCAGCATCGTCTCGGGGCGGGTGGTGGCGACCGTGACATATCCGCTGCCGTCGGCCAGCGGGTAGCGGAGATGCCAGATCTTGCCGTCGGTCTCTTCCTTTTCCGCTTCCTCGTTGGAGAGCGCGGTGAGGCAGCGCGGGCACCAGTTGATGATGTAGTGTCCGCGATAGACCAGGCCGGCCTCGTACAGCGAGACGAATGCCTCGCGAACGGCGCGCGAGAGGTCCTCGTCCAGCGTGAAGTAGGTGCGGCTCCAGTCGGCCGACGCGCCGATGGCCTTGAGCTGCTCGATGATGGCCGAGCCGGTCTCGTTGACGTAGGCCCACACGCGCTCGACGAAGGCCTCGCGCCCCACGTCGAACCGGGTGAGGCCCTCCTTGGCGAGCAAGCGCTCGACCACGTTCTGGGTCGCAATGCCCGCGTGGTCGGTGCCGGGGAGCCACAGCACGCGGCGGCCGCGCATGCGCTCGAACCGGACCAGCACGTCCTGCACGGTGTTGTTGAGGCCGTGACCCATGTGCAGCACCGCCGTGACGTTCGGCGGCGGCATCATGACCACGTAGGGCTCGCCCTGGCCGGAGGGGGTGAACAGTCCACGCTCCTGCCACCAGGCGTAGAGGGCGGACTCGATGGCGGACGGATTGTATTGGGGGGCGAGCGGCTCGGTCATGCGCTCTGGTCGGTGGCGCGCGCGTCCCGGGAGCGCTGCACGTCGTCCTCGCCGCGCACCAGCAGGCTGTTGATGACGCTCTCGATGCCGGGGGTGGCCAGGGCCGTGCGCCCGGCGAGGGTCCGGGCCGCGCGCGTCGGGACCCAGCCGCGGAGCTCCACCACGCCGCGCCCGACCGGCAGCGCGTCCACGGGAATGCCGGCCAGGCGAGGCTCGGCCTGCAGCGCCGCCAGGACCGCGCGGGCCGAGGCCGACGTGGTGAGCCGGGTCGGCGAGGGCTCACGCAGGCGGCGGGCCATGTCCGTGAACCGGTGGCGGCTGATGCCGCCGATCCACTCGCTCAACGCAAAGCCGGCCACCAGGCCCGCGCCGAGCCCCAAGCCCGTCCAGAGAATCACCTGCATGCCGCCCAGCTGATCGCGTTCGCGCACGAATCGTCCTCTTACGTGAAGATTCGGAATCCGTTTAAGTTAACATTTTCGATGACCACGCGCAGGGAATTGGTCCCCATCGAAGGTGTCCGCATGAACCAGGAACGCACGGTCACCCGCGGTGCCGAGCTGGGCCGCTGGATTCTGGTGGGCCTGCTGCTGCTGATCGGGCTGGCCCTCTTCTTCCTCTACGCCCCCGGCAGCGAGCCTCCCGCGCCGCCCGGCGCGCACGAGGCCCCATGACGGCCCCGGCAACCTCGGTCATCCGGATCACCCTGCCGGACGGGAGCGTGCGCGAGGTTCCGGCGGGCACCACCGCGCGCCAGGTGGCCGAGAGCATCGGCCCCGGGCTCGCGCGCGCAGCCCTGGCCGCGCGAGTGAACGGCAGCATCTGGGACCTCGATCGTCCGCTCGAGGGCGACACCACGCTGGCGATTCTCACCGAGAAGGACCCCGACGCGCTCGAGGTCCTGCGGCACAGCTCGGCCCACATTCTCGCCACCGCCGTGCGCGAGCTGTTTCCCAACGCCGGCATCGGATTCGGGCCGCCCATCGAGGATGGCTTCTACTACGACTTTCAGGTGGACCGGCCGTTCACACCGGAAGACCTGGAGAAGATCGAAGCGAAGATGGCCGACGTGACGGCCAAGGACTATCCGTTCGTCCGCGAGGTGGTGGACCGCGCGGAGGCCAACCGGCGGTTCGCCGACGACCCGCTCAAGCTCGAGCGCATCAGCGAGCTGGGCGACGACGAGACGATCACGGTCTATACCGACGGCCCGTTCCAGGACCTCTGCCGCGGGCCCCACATTCCGCGCACCGGCCGCCTCAAGCACTTCAAGCTGCTGCACGGGGCAGGGGCCTACTGGCGGGGCGACGAGCGCCGCCAGATGCTCCAGCGCATCTACGGCACCGCCTGGTTCAAGAAGGAGGACCTCGACGCCTACCTCCACCGGCTCGAGGAGGCGCGAAAGCGGGACCATCGCCGGGTGGGACGCGAGCTGGACCTGTTCATGTTCCATCCCTCGTCGCCGGGCGCGGCGTTCTGGACCGAGCGGGGCACCACGGTCTACAACCTGCTGGTGGACTTCGTGCGCGAGCGGCAGGCTCAGGCCTTCCGCGAGATCAAGACGCCGCTCCTGTACAACAAGATGTTGTGGGAGACCTCGGGGCACTGGGGCAAGTACCGAGAGAACATGTTCCTGGTGCTCAACAAGGAGACGGGCGAGCACGATTCGTCGCTCAAGCCGATGAACTGCCCGTCGCACTACCTCCTGTACTCGGCGAAGAAGCACTCGTACCGCGACCTGCCGCTCCGCTACGTCACCTTCGACGTGCTGCACCGGAACGAGGTGACGGGCGCGTTGTCGGGCCTCACCCGGGTGCGCCAGTTCGCCCAGGACGACTGCCACGTCTTCCTCACCCAGCAGCAGATCGTGGACGAGGTGAAGTTTCTCATGGACTTCATCCTCGGCTACTACCGCACGTTCGGGCTCACCGCGGCGCTCAAGTTCGCCACCCGGCCAGAGACCCGGATCGGCAGCGACGAGCTGTGGGACGAGGCCGAGGCTGCGCTCCGTGGCGCGCTCGAGGCCACGGGCATGGCGTACGAGCTCAAGCCGGGCGACGGCGCCTTCTATGGGCCGAAGATCGACTTCGACGTGACGGACTCGATCGGCCGAAGCTGGCAGCTGGGCACCATTCAGCTCGACTACAACGCCCCGGAGCGGTTCGATCTCCGCTACGTCGGGGAGGACAATGCCGAGCACCGGCCGGTGGTGATCCATCGAGCGGTGAGCGGCTCGTTCGAGCGGTTCATCGCCATCCTGATCGAGCACTTCGCCGGAGCGTTTCCCGTGTGGCTCGCGCCCGAGCAGGTGCGGGTGATTCCGATCTCGGACGCGCAGAACGAGGCCGCGCGCCGGCTCACCGACCGGCTCACCGCCGCCGGCATCCGGGCCCACCTGGACGATCGGAGCGAGACCCTCAACTACCGGATCCGCGACGGCGAGGTGTGGAAGGTCCCGTACATGGCCGTCGTCGGGCAGCGCGAAGCGGAGAGCGACAGCCTGGCGCTCCGCGTGCGGGGGGCGGGGAAGAAGCAGGAAGTGATGCCGGCGGAGGCGTTCATCGCCCGGGTGGTGGAGGAGGTGCGGACGCGGGCGCTGGCGCCCTGAGGGCGTGCAGGCTGAGTCACCCTGAGCGAAGCGAAGGGGGCATGCGTCTGGGCATGCCCCCTTCACTGCGTTCAGGGTGACTCCCGTCGCTCAGGGTGACTCCCGTCGCTCAGGGTGACTCCCGCCGTCCCCGCTCACCGTTTTATCTTGCCCTCCGCAGGCGACCTCAACCGGAACGGTACCCGTGAGCGACAGCACCACCCCCGTCATTCTGTCGGCTGTCCGCACGCCCATTGGGCGCTATCTGGGCGGCCTGTCTGGCTTTACCGCGCCCCAGCTGGGCGCGATGGTGATCCGTGAGGCGGTGGCCCGCTCGGGCGTCGACCCGGCGGCGATCGACGAGGTCATCATGGGTCAGGTGGTGCAGGGTGGCTCGGGCCAGGCGCCGGCGCGCCAGGCGCTGATCCATGCGGGCCTCTCGCCCAGCATTCCGGCGCTCACCATCAACAAGGTGTGCGGCTCCGGCCTCAAGGCGGTGATGCTGGCCGCCCAGGCCATCAAGGCCGGCGACGCGGAGGTGGTCGTGGCTGGCGGTCAGGAGGCGATGTCCAGCGCGCCGCACTATGTGTACGGCATGCGGAGTGGCATCAAGGCCGGCAACCAGACCATGGTGGACGGGATGATCCACGACGGTCTGTGGGACTCGTTCGGCTGCTGCCACATGGGCGAGTACGCGGAGTACACCGCCGAAAAAGCCGGGGTGAGCCGGCAGGATCAGGACGCGTTCGCCTACGACAGTCATCGAAAGGCGATCGCCGCCACCGAGGCGGGCAAGTTCAAGGCGGAGATCCTGCCGGTGCAGGTTCCCGGCAAGGGTGGGCCGACGACCATCGCGGTCGACGAGTCGCCGCGCAAGGACACGAGCCCGGAGACGCTCGCCAAGCTCAAGCCCGCGTTCCGGAAGGACGGCGGCACCGTCACGGCCGGCAACGCGCCCGGGCTCAACGACGGCTCGAGCGCCCTGGTGGTGGCCTCGCTCGCGTTCGCCAAGGCGCACGGCCTCGCGCCGATGGCCAAGGTCACGGGCTACACCACGGGCGGGGTCGAGCCGCGGGAGATCTTCTTCGCCCCGGTCTATGCGGTCCGCTCGCTCATGGAAAAGACCGGGACCACCATCCAGAGCTACGACCTGATCGAGGCCAACGAGGCGTTCGCGGTGCAGGCCCTGGCGGATGGACGGGAGCTGGGCTGGGACTGGGATCGGGTGAACGTGAACGGCGGTGCGGTGGCGCTGGGCCATCCGATCGGGGCCAGCGGCGCTCGGGTGCTCACCACGCTGCTCTATGCCCTGCGCGACCGCGGGGGCTCGACCGGCCTGGCGACGCTCTGCCTCGGCGGCGGGAACGCCGTCGCGCTGAGCGTGGAGCTGCTGTAATGGGCGCCGCCCCAGAGACCACGGGCGCGCTGCCGGTCTCACCGCGGGTCGGCCTCGCGCGCCGGCTGATGGGCATCGCCGCGGGCATTCTGGCGGTGGCCGCCGCGGCGCAGGTGGCCGTGCCCGTCCCGCTCAGCCCGGTGCCCATGACACTCCAGCCGCTGGCGGTGCTCGCGGTCGGCGGCGTGCTGGGCGCCGGCGGCGGTGTGGCCTCTCTCACGGCCTATCTCGTCCTCGGCGCCCTGGGTCTGCCGGTGTTCGCCGGGGGGTCGGGGGGCGCGTTGCACATGGTGGGGCCGACGGGGGGCTACCTGCTGGCCTTTCCGGTCGCGGCCGGGCTCACCGGTGCGATCATCGCGGGCCGTCGCGGCGTCCTTCGCACCCTCGCCGCCTGCGCGCTCGGCATGGTGGTGATTCACGTCGGCGGCGTGGCGCAGCTCGCGCTGCTCGGTGGCGACGCGTCCGCGGCGTTCCGGGTCGGGTTCGTGCCATTCCTTACGGGTGACCTCCTCAAGGTAGGCCTCGCGGCCGCCGTCATCCTCGGCCTCCGGCCGAGGGCCCGCCGGGTCAATTGACCGAAGCCGTGTCGGTCCGGCGCCCCCGGCCCGTGCTGCGGGCCATCGGCGCCATCGTCGCCTTCTTCCTGCTCGGCTTCCTCCTCAGCGCGCTGCTGCTCATCCCGTTCGCGCCGATGCTCACGCGCGGCGCGACGCCCGCGGAGCTCGCGGCTCATCCGCCGGCGGTGTTCGTCCTGGGTCAGGGGCTCGTCCTGCTGCTGGCCTTCGGCGCCGCCACCTGGGTCGTGGGCGTCAAGGCGCTGGGCCTGACGGCGGCCGACCTCCGGTGGCGGACCTCGCTCCTCTGGGCGCGCGGCTTCGGCATCGGCCTGGCGCTGGGCGTGCTTCCGGCGGCCGTCGCGATGACCACCGGCGTGTTCGCGGCTGGCGCCGCCTGGAGCCACGACGGCGGGTCCTTCGGCCAGTGGCTCTCGCAGGTGGGTCTCACGCTGCTGTTCCTGGCGCCGGCCGCGCTCTCCGAGGAGCTCATGTTCCGGGGGCTGCCGATGGTGGTGGCATCGCGGGCCATTGGCCGCTGGCCGGCGGTGGTGCTGCTCTCGGTGCTGTTCGCCTTCGCCCACATCAAGAACCCGGACGTCACGGCGGCCGGCATCGGCAACATCGTCCTCGCGGGGGTCTTCCTCTCGCTCGCGTTCTTCAGCCGCGGCGGCATGTGGACCGCGTTCGGCGCGCACCTGGGCTGGAACGTCACCCTGGCCGCGCTCGCCGCTCCCGTGAGCGGGACCCCGTTCGACATGCCCTACATCGACTACCACATGGGCGGTCCGGCCTGGCTCACCGGCGGCCCGTTCGGCCCGGAGGGCGGCCTCATCGCGACCGGGGTGCTCGCGCTGGCGACCGTGATGGTGGCCCGCTGGAATCGAAAGGAGCCGACATGAAGCGCGCCGCGGTGATCGGGGCCGGTACGATGGGCAACGGCATCGCTCACGTCTTCGCGCAGCACGGCTGGTCGGTCGCGCTGATCGACACCGTGCCGGCCGCGCTCGAGAAGGCCACCGCCACCATCCGCACGAACCTCGAGCGCCAGGTGAAGAAGGGCACGCTCCCCGCCGACGCGCCGGCCGAGGTGCTGGGTCGGATCGAGACCGCCGCCGCCATCGATGCGGCCGCGGGCGCGTCGCTCGTGGTGGAGGCGGCGAGCGAGAATCCCGGGATCAAGTTCGCCGTGTTCGAGCAGCTCGACCGCGTGGCCCCGCCCGACGCCATCCTCGCCACCAACACCAGCTCCATCTCGATCACCGAGATCGCCGCGCGCACGCGGCGCCCGGGGCAGGTGATCGGCATGCACTTCATGAACCCCGTCCCGGTGATGCAGCTGGTCGAGGTGATCCGCGGGCACGCCACCACCGACGCCACCACCCGGAGCGTCATGGACACCGCGGCCGCCCTCGGCAAGACGCCCGTCGAGGTGAACGACTATCCCGGTTTCGTCTCCAACCGCGTCCTCATGCCGATGATCAACGAGGCGATCTTCTGCGTGATGGAAGGCGTGGCCACGCCGGAGGCGATCGACACCGTCATGAAGCTGGGCATGGCGCACCCGATGGGACCGCTGCAGCTGGCCGACTTCATCGGGCTGGACGTCTGTCTCGCGATTCTCGAGGTGCTTCACAAGGGCCTGGGCGACGACAAGTACCGGGCGGCGCCGTTGCTCAGGAAGATGGTCGCCGCCGGCGACCTGGGGAGGAAAAGTGGCCGGGGATTCTACCGCTACACGTCGTAAGCCCGCTGCTCGGGCCGCGGGCGGAGGCCCGGGCTCGGGGCCGCCAACGTCCACGTCGTCGGGAGCCTCGATGGACATCCTCGCCTCGATGCACGCGCTCGGCCACGAGCAGGTGCTCCTGTCGCACGATCCGAGCTGCGGGTATTTCGGGATCATCGCGATCCACGACACGACCCTGGGGCCGGCGCTGGGCGGCACCCGGTTCTGGCAGTATGCCTCCACCGACGAGGCCATCACCGACGCGCTGCGGCTGGCGCGCGGCATGACCTACAAGTCGGCCGTAGCGGGGATCAACCTGGGCGGCGGCAAGTCGGTGATCGTGGGCGACAACAAACGGCAGGACCGTGAGGCGCTGTTCCGGGCGCACGGCCGCTTCGTCGAGACGCTGGGCGGGCGCTACATCACCGCCGAGGACATCGGCACCAGCCCGGCCGACATGGAGTACATCAAGCTGGAGACGGACCACGTCGCCGGGTTGCTGGGCCTGAGCGGCGATCCTTCGCCGGTCACGGCCTACGGCGTCTACGTCGGCATGAAGGCCGCGGCCAAGGAGCGGTGGGGCAGCGACAGCCTCAAGGGCAAGCGGGTGGCGGTGCAAGGCTGCGGCAACGTGGCCACGCACCTGTGCCACTATCTCCACGAAGAAGGCGTCAAGCTGGTCGTCACCGACATCGACCAGGCCAAGGTCAAGCGCGTGGTGAGCCAGACCGGAGCCGAGAGCGTCGCGCCGGACGCCATCTACGACGTCACAGCCGATGTCTACGCGCCGTGTGCCCTGGGTGCCACGATCAACGACGACACGCTGGGCCGGCTCAAGGTCGAGATCATCGCCGGCGGCGCCAACAACCAGCTGGCCGAGGACCGCCACGGCGACCTGCTCGAGCAGCGGGGCATGCTCTACGCGCCCGACTACGTGATCAACGGGGGCGGCGTGATCAACGTCTACGGCGAGCTGCACCGCTGGCCGCACGAGCGGTCGAAGAAGAAGGCCGGCGAGATCTACGACACGCTGCTCCGGATCTTCGAGATCGCCAAGCGCGAGCGGATCCCCACATACCGCGCGGCCGACCGCCTGGCGGAGGAGCGGATCGCGGCGGTGGGCAGCCTGGATCGGATGTGGATGGGCGGGAAGCGGTGAGCGGGAGGTGGCGGGCGTCACCCTGAACGAAGTGAAGGGGGCATGAGCCGACGCATGCCCCCTTCGCTGCGCTCAGGGTGACTCGCCCCGCTCACCACTTCCCACTCACCGATCCGCCCCTCTCCCGCCCGCCTGAATTCTTATACATTAGGTACCGGATGCCCGAAGTCATTCCCATCGGAGCGGACCACGCCGGCGTCGACCTCAAGGCACGCCTGGTCCACGAGCTCCGTTCGCTAGGCTACGAGCCGCTTGACCTGGGCACGACCGGCACCGAGTCGGTCGATTATCCGGATTTCGCCCATGCGGTGGCCGGCCGGGTCGAGCGGCAGGACGCGCGGCGCGGTGTCCTCCTGTGCGGGACGGGCCTCGGGATGTCCTACGCGGCCAACCGACACCCCGGTGTGCGGGCCGCCGTCGCGTGGTCGCCCGAGATCGCCCGGCTCGCACGCGAGCACAACGACGCCAACGTGCTCGTGCTGCCGGCCCGATTCGTGACCGAGGACGAGGGCGTGGCGATCCTCAGGACATGGCTGGCGACGGACTTTGCTGGAGGGCGGCACAGCCGCCGAGTGGCTAAAATCGACCAGGAGCAGGGATGAGTCTCGATCACAACGCCTCGCTGCGCGATGCCGATCCGGCAGTGGCGCGTCTCATCGATCGCGAGCTGCGCCGCCAGCAGCACGGCCTCGAGCTGATCGCGAGCGAGAATTTCGCCAGCCGGGCGGTCATCGACGCGATGGGCACGCCGCTCACCAACAAGTACGCCGAGGGGTATCCCGGCCGGCGCTACTACGGCGGGTGCGAGGTGATCGACGAGATCGAGCAGCTCGCCATCGACCGCCTGAAGCAGCTGTTCGGGGCGGAGCACGCCAACGTGCAGCCGCACTCGGGCGCGCAGGCCAACTTCGCCGCCTTCATGGCGCTCATCAAGCCGGGCGAGACCCTCATGGGGATGGCGCTGCCGCACGGCGGCCACCTCTCGCACGGCGCCGCGGTGAACCACAGCGGCGTCATCTGGCGCGCGGTGCACTACGGAGTGAATCCCGCCACCGGCCGCATCGATTACGACGTGGTGCGCGATCAGGCCAGGCGGGAACGGCCCAAGCTCATCATCGCGGGCGGCAGCGCCTACGCGCGGATCATCGATTTCGCGGCCTTCCGCTCGATCGCCGATGAGGTGGGCGCGCTGTTCCTGGTCGACATGGCCCACTTCGCTGGGCTGGTGGCGGGCGGGGTGCATCCGTCGCCCGTGCCGCATGCGCAGGTGGTCACCAGCACCACCCACAAGACGCTGCGCGGTCCGCGGGCGGGCCTCATTCTGTCCACGACCGAGTACGCCAAGGCGATCGACAAGTCGGTCTTCCCGGGCACGCAGGGCGGGCCGCTCCAGCATGTGATCGCGGCCAAGGCGGTGGCGTTCGGGGAGGCGCTGACTCCCGACTTCCGGGCCTACGCCCAGCAGGTGGTGGACAACGCGAAGGCCCTGGCCGCGGGGCTGATCGAGCGAGGCTTCGCCGTGGTCTCGGGCGGCACCGACACCCACCTGATGCTGGTGGACCTCAGGCCCAAGAACCTGACGGGCAAGGCGGCCGAGAAGACCCTTGGCGAGGCGGGGATTACCGTCAACAAGAACACCATTCCCGACGATCCGCAGTCGCCGTTCGTCACCAGCGGGATCCGGATCGGTACGCCGGCGGTCACCACTCGCGGGCTGGGAACCGCGGAGATGGTGCGGATCGCCGAGCTGATCGATCGTGCCCTGACGCATCCGGACGAGGCCACCCTTGCCCGAGTGAAGGCGGAGGTCGAGGAGCTGACCGCCGCCTTCCCGCTGTACGCGCCAGCCAAGTCGGCTACCGGCCGGGCGCGGCGTCCCGCCCGAGCTCCGGAGCTGTCGACCGCGTGAACGAGCTGCAGTTCGCCGACGACGTCCTCGCGCGCATCCGCGCGCGGGGCGCCCCCTACCACGAGCGCGGCTTCCTCTTCGTGCTCGCCACCATCGAGTATCTGCAGTCGCGGCTGGAGGTCCGCCGCCACGTGAGCGGCGCGGAGCTCGCCTGGGCCTGCCGCGACTTCGCCCGCGATCAGTTCGGCCTACTCGCCGAGTCGGTCCTCGCCCACTGGGGTATCACCCGCACCGAGGACTTCG
Source organism: Gemmatimonadales bacterium (assembly GCA_035278325.1). Taxonomy (GTDB): domain Bacteria; phylum Gemmatimonadota; class Gemmatimonadetes; order Gemmatimonadales; family GWC2-71-9; genus CAVVWJ01. The sequence continues at coordinate 26,361 of DATEJD010000512.1, forward strand.
GCCGCATCGTTTTCATCCTGGTCGACATCGGCCTGCTGGTGACGCAGCCCGGCGACCAGGTCGAGGACTTCGACGGGGTCTACGATTTCGCCGAGGCGTTCGGCGACGTCTATCGGTGGTCGGGCGTGCGAGGCGCCTGACCTGGGGCAGGGATCGTTATCGGGGGGCCACATGGAGAAGACCGAATGGCCGGCGTGTCAGAAGTGCTCGCAGGGCACCCTCATCCCGCTCTCTGACTACGGCCGCGAAGGCGCGCCGATCACCTACAAGGCCTGGGTGTGCACCAACCCCGACTGCGGCTTCAATCTCCGCATCGACAACGGCGAGATCTCGTTCGGCCGAGCCATCGGGCAGAGCTACAAATGAGGGAACGGTAAGCAGTAAGCGGTGAGCGGTGAGCGGGAACGGCACACCGGAGCAGATTGGTGTGCGGTTCCCGCTTA
>DATEJD010000513.1:0-4292 GCA_035278325.1 Gemmatimonadales bacterium
GGCCACCAGGTGCTCGTCCCGGAGCTGTCCCGCCACGCGGGCGGTGAGGAGCGACAGCGTCGCCTCGAGCTGGACCGGGTCTCTGAGGTCGCGCGAGAGAGTGGTCTCGCGGCTCACCGAGCGTGGCAGGCGGTCGGCCCGGAGCGTAGTGCCGCCGTAGCCGTGGACGCGGCGCTTGAGGGCGCGGGCATCGTCACCGATCAGCCGTTCGAGCGCCGCCTCCTCCATCTGCTGCACCTGCCACACATCCACCAGCCCCAGCTCGGCCCAGCGGTCCGCGGTCTTGGGCCCGACACCGGGCATCGCCCGGAGCGCCAGCCCGGCCAGAAAACGCTCCTCCCACCCGGCCCTCACTTCCATCAGGCCGCGCGGCTTGGCGGCATCCGATGCGAGCTTGGCGATCATCCGGTTGGGACCGATCCCGACGCTGCAGTCGAGCCCGGTCTCGCGTCGCACCGTGTCCCGGAGCTGCTCGGCGATGGGAAGGAGGGAGACCGGAAAGAGCCGCTCCGTGCCTCCAAAGTCGAGGTAGGCCTCGTCCAGCGAGGCCATGATCACCGTCGGGCTGAACTGCCCCAGCACGGCGCGGACCGAGCGCGACGCGTCGCGGTAGTCGGGAAACGAGCCCTGAAAGAAGGTGGCCTGGGGACAGAGCCGCACCGCCTGCGCGATCGGCATCCCGGCATGGATGCCGAACCGGCGTGCGCCGTAGGAGGCCGACTGCACCACACCCCGCTGGTCGCGCCGGCCGCCCACGACGAGCAGCTCGATGTCCCGGAGCTCGGGATGCCGCTGGCGGCAGACTTCGACGAAGAACGCGTCGAGGTCGACGTGGAGAATGCGGGCGCCCATGTTCTCAAGTTAGCGAGTGCGCTACCTTTCGCGCGTTCGCTCGCCTGCTCGCGCTCCCGAAAGGCTTCGCTCGATGCAGCTCGGCTTTCTTGGCCTTGGCGCCATGGGCGCACCCATGGCGGCTCATCTCGCGCGCCGCGCTCCGCTCACGGTGTGGAACCGGACGGCTGCCCGCGCCACCGAGTTCGCGGCCCGCCACGGGGCCACCGCCGTGGCCACCCCGCGCGAGGCCGCCGGAGCCGACGTGGTCGTGACCTGCCTCAGCACCTCGGCGGATGTCGCATCGCTGCTGGACGGACCCGACGGCCTCCTGGCCGGCCTCCGCCCCGGATCGCTCCTGCTCGACTGCACCTCCGGCGATCCGGCGACCTCCCGCCGAATTGCCGCGCGGCTGGCCGAACGCCAGGTGGATTTCGCCGACGCGCCGGTGAGCGGCGGCACCAACGGCGCCGAAGCGGGGACGCTGACCGTGATGGTCGGCGCGGAGCCGGCCGTGTTCGAGCGGGCGCGTCCGGTGCTCGAGGCGTTCGGTCGGCGGATCGAGCACGTGGGGCCGGTCGGCGCGGGCGACGCGCTCAAGGCGGTGAACAACGCGTTCCTCGCGCTCAACATTCTCGCGGTGGGGGAGGGCCTCGTGACGCTGGCCAAGGCGGGCGTCGCTCCGCGCGTGGCGCTCGACGTCATCAACGCGTCGAGCGGCCGCTCCTTCGTGAGCGAGGTGCTGGTGCCGGAACGCGTGCTGACCCGGACCTGGCCGCGCGCCTTCCGCCTGGCGCTGCTCGACAAGGATGTCGCCATCGCGGTCGGGCTCCTGGCCGAGACCGGCGTGGCCGGACCGGTGCTGGAGCTCACCCGCTCGCTGCTCGGCCGGGCGCGGGCCACCCTGGGCGAGGCCGCCGACTACCTGGACCCGATCCGCCTGACCGAGCAGCAGGCGGGCGTGGAGATCCGCGGCTGATGCCCACTTGCCGCGGTGCATCGCTGTCCTCAGTTTCCGTCGACCCGCCCGGACCGAGCGCATGAGCGACTGGGGAATCACCACCAAGGTGCCCGCTGATGTCGTCCTGACCGAGGGGATCGCGCTCTCGGGCGACCTGCACTTGTACGCCCGCACGACGTACCCGCCGGGACCGGAAACGCCCCTCGAGATGCTCAACCGCCCCGAGACCTTCTTCGCCCTCACGATCGACGGCGGCGGGGTGACGTTCGTGCCGAAGAGCCAGGTGGTGGTCATGTCCTGCGCCGGCGCCGCGCCGGCGCTGGACCCCGAGCGCGCTTCGGCGGCGCGCCAGATCGAGCTGCAGGTGGTGGTTCAGGGCGGCGCCGAGTACCGCGGCCGGGCATCCATCGAGCTCCACCCGTCGCGCAGCCGGAGCCTCGACTACCTCAACGGCGCGGGCCAGTTCTTCGTGCTCGGAAGCGACGAGATCAGCTGGTACATCAACAAGGCGCGGGTCCGTTACGCGCGTCCCCTCGACTGAGAACTGCCTGTGGCCCGCCTCGACCGCCTCATCCAAGTCCTGCATGACCAGCGCGCCGACGCGCTGCGGCTCACCGTGGGCAAACCCGCGACGCTGCTGGCGAACGGCTCGGCCCGCCCGCTCACCAAGGAGCCGCTCACCGATGGCCAGATCCTCACGCTGGTGCGCGAGGTGGCCGATCCGGCATCGTCGCCCCGGCTGGGCGGCAGCGAGGCGGTGAGCTTTCCTTATCAGGCACCCAGCGGCCACGTGACCGTGGCGTTCACGCCGGGCGCGGACGGGCCGATCGTCGAGGTCCGGACCCAGCCCGAGGCCGGCGGCTCGAGCGGGTCGGCCGGCGTCGGTGGGCGCGGGGCGGCGGAGCAGGCCGAGGCGCGTGCCGCGATGGAGGATCTGTTCCGGCTGCTGGTGAACGCCGGCGCCTCCGACCTGCATCTCCGCTCGGGTGAGCCGCCGCTGCTCCGGCAGCACGGCGAGCTGGCCCGGCAGGATCGGCCGGCCCTCCCGGCCGAGCGGCTGGAGGCGATGCTGACCAGCATCATGAGCCCTCGCGAGATCGCGGAGTTCCGCGAGGTCGGCGACACCGATTGGGCCTACGAGATTCCGGACCTGGCCCGGTTCCGCTGCAACGCGGGGCGCGATCGGCACGGGCCCATCGCCGTGTTCCGCGTGATCCCGACCACGGTGCGTTCGGCGGACGAGATGGGGCTGAGCCGCGAGGTGCAGAACCTCTGCTATCTCACCAAGGGGCTCGTCGTCGTCACCGGCCCCACCGGCTCGGGCAAGAGCACCACGCTCGCGGCGCTGGTCGATCTCATGAACCGGAGCCGCAACGATCACATCATCACGATCGAAGACCCGATCGAGTTCGTCCATCAGAGTAAGAAGTGCCTGGTGACCCAGCGACAGGTGGGGGTCCACACCCGCTCGTTCAAGCAGGCGCTCCGCGCCGCCCTGCGCGAGGATCCCGACATCATCCTGGTGGGTGAGATGCGCGATCTCGAGACCGTCTCGATCGCCATCGAGACCGCCGAGACCGGTCACCTGGTGTTCGGGACGCTCCACACCACCACGGCCGCCTCCACCATCGACCGCATCATCGATCAGTTCCCGCCCGACCGGCAGAGCCAGGTGCGGGTGATGCTCTCGGAGTCGCTGCGCGGGGTGATCGCGCAGACCCTGTGCAAGAAGATCGGCGGCGGACGCGTGGCGGCGCGCGAGATCCTGCTCACGATCCCCGCGGTGTCCAACCTGATCCGCGAGGGCAAGACCTTCCAGATTCCGTCGGTGATCCAGACCAACCGTCGGGCGGGCATGGTGACGCTGAACGACGCGCTGCTGGAGCTGGTGGAGGCCAAGCAGGTCGAGCCGAAGGAAGCGTACATGAAGGCCGTCGAGAAGGCCGGGTTCGCCGCGGCGCTCAAGGCGAAGCGGTATGACGTCTCCTTCCTCGGCGAGGGATGACGCGGGGCGGAGCACGCCCGCAGGGTCGCCCATCCTCGTTCTGGTCAACCCCCAGGACATCGTCAACATCGCGAGCGCGGTCCGGATCGCGCGGAACTTCGGGATCGAGCGCATGCGGCTCGTGGATCCCGAGGTGTTCGATCCATGGCGCATCGAGGGGATCGCGCACAACACCGCCGATTTCGTCGCGCGGATCGAGATCCTGCCGTCGCTCGAGGCGGCCCTCGCGGATTGCGTCTCGAGCTTCGTGCTGACCGGCCGGGAGCGGGCGGCCAAGCGGCGCACGCTCCGGCCACGGGAGGCGGCGGGCGAGCTGGTCCGCGATCTCGCGGCGGGTCCGGTGGCGGTCGTGGCCGGCCGGGAAGACAGCGGCCTCACCAATGCCGAGCTCGACCTGTGCCGCACCGTGGTGACCATCGCCACCGATCCGAGTCACCCGTCGCTCAACCTGGCCCAGGCGGTGGCGATCATGGGTTACGAGGTGTGGAACGCGCG
>DATEJD010000514.1:0-10268 GCA_035278325.1 Gemmatimonadales bacterium
GTAGCCCCAGTCATCGTCAACCCGCCTTCCGCAGCTTCGGCACGGCCGTCTTGGCGAACGCCATGAGCAGCGGCAGGACCGATTCGGAGGTCGCCGTCGGGTGGTCCGCCTCTCGATGGATCACGACCCGGTAGTGGCCGACCCTCACGAAGAGCGTCCCCCCTGGGTCCTCCTTGGAGCTCTCGAGAAAGACGGCGTCGTCGCCGATGCCGTCGATGGCGCGAGCCTTCTTGCCGCGGTCGAGCAGCTGCTTCAGCGCCAGACCCTTGGGTTCGGTGGGACTGACCTTGTACCACAGCGACACGGACCCCTTGGGGCTGGTTCGCTGCCAGTAGCAGGTGGTGACCACATCGGGCTCCGAGTTGCCCCCGGGCTCGGGCGGTCCCGGGTCGCGATTCCCGGAGAGGGTCTTGATCTCGTCCCTGGTCAGCACGGAGCACGCGTCCAGGCGGGGGGACTGGGCCGACAGAGCCGACCACGCGAAGAGCGTGCAGGCCATGGCCACGGCGGAGCGAACGGTTGACTGGTTGCACATCTCGGCCTCCGACGAGCGCGGGTTGCGCCGTTACCGGCAGTCGCGGACCAGCTCGACGCGGCGATTCCGCGCGCGGCCCTCGATGGTCGCGTTCGATTCCTTGGGCCGGGTCGCGCCGTACCCCATCGCGCCCCAGGCGCGGGTGTTCAGACCATGCTGCTCGGCCAGCCTCGCACGCACCGCTTCGGCCCGGCGCAGGGAGAGCGATCGGTTGGCCTCATCGGTGCCGACGCTGTCCGTGTGGCCTTCGACGGTGAACTTCCAGTCCGGGTGGCCGGCGAGGGAGCGGGCCAGCTGGGCCAGCGCCCGGTCGGAGATAGGGTCGATGGTCGCGGTGCCGAACGCGAAGTAGACCCCGGGGAGCTCGACGCGGCACCGCGCCTTCAGCTCCTCGGCCAGCATCCCGCCGTCCGCGGTGGTCCCGGGCCCCGGGGTCTTGGTGACCGGGAGATCGGCCCTCACCATCTGGAAGACCTTCTCCTCGAGCACCGACTTGAGCACCAGCGGGTGGGCGCTGTCGGCCTGGACCCAGAGGTCCCACTCCGACCTCCGCAGGCCGGCGGTGAAGCTCCCCTTCACATGCATGGCCGGCACCGTCGCCCGGGATCCATTGAGGAGGAGCGGAAACCGCTCAGGCTGGGGCGACACCCTCGTCAGCGTTCCCTTGTATCGCTCCCGCCCCGGGCCGAACATGGCGCCGAGCGACGGTACGTCCCCTGCCTTCGGTCCGCCCGGCTCGCGGTTGACGATCATGCTGAACGGGGCGCTGCCGGCATCGCGCAGCTGCCGGTACACGGCGGATGAGAGCGAGACCGCGGTGAAGCCCGGCCGCTTCTGCTCATCCGTGCCGAAGACGCTGTCGAACCGCGGGGCGCCGGCCAGGTCGTTCGCGCTGACGAAGCGGCGGCGGAAGCCGGTGGTGGTGTCCCCGTCGATGATGGTCCGCTCATGCCAGGCGTAGTGGACGCCGGTGGAGTCGGCGCTCCCGATCTCGAGCAGGTCCTCGCGCTCGCCGATCGGCGCATGGAGAACCGAGCCCAGGATCAGCCCGGTGACCAGGGGGATCCGGTCGGGCGGCGGGGCGCTCTGGGCCAAGGCGAAAGGAGCCTGGGCCATCAGCGCCGCGGCCAGACCCCAGCGGCAGAGCGCTGTCGGCCGCCGAGCTTCGGGTTGGCTGGTCGCCCTGCCGTGCGGCACGGGGTCTCCCGGCTGAGTGTTCGCGAGCGCTGCGCCGACGCCGCCGAGCGCGGCACGGCCTATGGAGCAACGCCCGGACTCGAGGGAAACTCCCTCAGCGGAAGCCCGGGGCGCGGCCGAGGCTGGGCGATCTCGATGTCGGGTGGGTTGGCTGAACGGAATTGGTGGATGGAGGGACGAGGGAGCGGGTCATGCGTCGCGGAACAGTCTCCCGAACAGACTCCTCTTCTGGATCACGGACCCGAGGGCCGCGCGCATTTCCTTCATGGACGGGTAGCGGTCCGCCGGGTCCGTCGCCAGGGACCGGCCGATCACGCTCTCCAGCTTCTCGGGCAGGTCGGGCCGCAGGGCGCGGAGCTGGAGCGGCTGCCGCTTGAGCCGGGCGAGGGTGACCTCCTGCGGGCTGCTCCCCTCGAACGGGACCCGGCCCGTGAACATCTCGAAGGCGAGCACGCCGAGCGCATACTGGTCGCTGCGCCAGTCGAGGTCCTTGCCCAGGACCTGCTCCGGGCTCATGAACTCCGGCGTGCCGATGGTGAAGCCGGAGCGGGTGAGCCCCACCAGGCCCGGCTCGTCGCGCAGCACCTTGGCCAGGCCGAAGTCCAGCAGCACCGCCCGCACGCCTCCCTCGACGTCGCGGTCGGTCACCAGCATGACGTTCTCCGGCTTGAGGTCCCGGTGAAGGATGTGCAGCGCGTGGGCGTGCTCGAGCCCGTCACAGATCTGGACCAGAAGCGGGACCGCATAGTCCACCGACAAGGGACCACCGCGCAGCTCGCGCAGGGCCAGCGGCTCGCCCGCGAGGTACGGCATCACCAGATAGATCGGCAGCTCGTCCGTCTCGCCCACCGCGAGGATGTTGCACACGTTCGGGTGGTCGAGCCGCATGGCGATGACCGCCTCGCGGCGCAGCCGCTCCACCGAGTCCTCGTCGATGGTGAGCTGGGGCAGGAGGACCTTGATGGCGACCTCACGGTCGCACTCCAGGTCGTGGGCCAGATAGACGTACGCCATCCCGCCCTGGCCGATCAACGCGTCGATACGGTAGCGACCGTCGAGGGTCTGGCCGGTGAGGTTTCCTTGCAGGGACCACCCCGGGCCGCGTGGGCGGAATGGCGTGACATGGATCGCGATGTGCTGGTGAGCGTCGCCTAGCGTAGGCCTCGCGATCCGCGGCGTCAAGTGGACCGTGTGTCACGAACCCGCCACGAATCGGGCGTCGCTACTCGCCCCTGAGCGACTCGATCGGATCCACGCGCGATGCGCGCCGCGCCGGGAGATACGCCGCGAGCAGCCCCACCAGCACCATCCCCCCTGCCACGACCGCGAAGGTGGCGGGATCGAGCGCCCCGACGCCGAAGAGGAGGCTCCGGAGCGCCCTGGTGGATGCCGCCGCCACCGCGAGTCCGATGATGACGCCCACCAACAGCACCCGCGCCCCCTGCCCCACCACCATCCCCTGCACCCGCCTCGCCTGCGCGCCGAGCGCCATGCGCACGCCGATCTCGCGGGTCCGCTCGGCGACGATGTACGAGAGCACGCCATATTGACCCACGGTGCCGAGGATGACCGCGAGCAGGGAGATCACGCCGAGCGTCAGCATGGTGAAGGCGAGCGGGAGTCGCGCATCGGCGGCGAGTCCCGCCATGGTGTAGGTCCGGTACATCGGCGCGCCGGGCGCCACCTCCCGCACCAACGCCCGGATCTCGGGCGCGATGGTCTCCGCCCGCGCCGTCTTGACCACGTACGCCGGAGACGGCACCGCCCAGGTGGAAGGCGACTGCCCGACGAGCGGGTAGTAGACCGCCGGCGGCGCCGGGTCGCGGAAGTTGTCCTGCATCACGTCTTCCACCACGCCGACCACCGTCTCCCAGACCGGGATCTGCTCCCGCTTGAGCCGCCGACCGATCGGCGACTGTCCCGGCCAGAGCAGGTTGGCCGCGGATCGGTTGATGATCACGTGGCCCAGATCGGTGAGCTGGTCGGCCTCCGTGAACGTGCGGCCGGCGAGCAGCCGGATGCCCATGGTGGAGAAGTAGTCGCCCGCCACCGAGGTGAGGCCCAGCCGCACCCCGCCGTCGGTCTCGCCCGCGCGCTCGGCCGGGAGGAACCGGCTCTGGGAGAGGCCCTCGTTGAGCGGCACGTTGTCCACGATCCCCACCGATGTCACCCCCGGCAGGTGCTTCAGCCGCTCCATGAAGGCGAGGTGGAAGCGGGCGAACGAGCGGGCGTCGTTCAGCTGCTCGCCCTCGGGCGCGATCTGGAAGGTGAAGATGTCGCGGACGTCGTAGCCCGGGTCCACGTTCCGCATCTTCTGGAAGCTCCGGAACAGGAGCGCCGAGCCGGTGAGGAGGACGAGCGCGAGCGCCGTCTGCGCCACCACGAGGCCGTCGCGCGCCCAGTGCCGGCGTGCGGTGGACCCGCGGCTGCCGTCGCGCAGCCGGTCGAGGTTTGGCTCGGACGCACGCAGGGCCGGGAGCCCGCCGCAGAGGAGCGCCGCCAGCGCTGAGGCGAGGCCGGTGAAGGCCAGGGTGCTCCAGCGCACCGTGACCTCGCCGATCCGCGGCACGTTGGGCGGCACGAACTCGAGATAGAGCGGCACGCTGACCCAGGCCAGCACCATGGCAAGCGCGCCCGCCATCAGCGCAACCACGAGCGCCTCGGTGATCTGCGCGCGGAAGAGCTGCAGCCGCGCGGCGCCGATGGCGCGACGGACGGCCAGCTCCCGCTGCCGGCGCTCGGCCCGGACCAGGAACAGATTGCCCACGTTGGCGCAGGCGATGAGGAGCACCACCGCCACCGACCCGAACAGGATCCAGATCGGGCCGGCCACCCGGCCCACCAGCTGCTCCTCCAGCGGGCGCACCACGGGCCGGTGCTTCCTGATCAGCTCCGCGTAGGCCGCCGACCCGCCGAACCGCTCGGGCAGGCGCTGCGCCAGCGGCGCGAGATCCCGCTCCAGATCGGGAATGGTCGCGCCAGGCTTGAGCCGCCCGACCAGCGCCATCCCGAACCTCCCGGGCACGTCTTCCGGACGGATGACCGCCGTGGTCCAGAGGGTGACCCCGTCGCGCGGGAATCGGAAGTCGGGGCCCATCACACCGATGACCGTCCGCTGCTCCCCGCCGATGTAGTAGGAGCGTCCGATCACCGCGGTGTCGCCGCCGAACCAGCTCTGCCACAGGCCGTAGCTCAGCAGCGCCACCCGGTCCTCGTCCTCGGGGAGCGGCACCCGGCCAAGGATGGGCGCCACGCCCAGGGTGGGAAAGAGCGCGGCGGTGGAGACCGCCATGCGCACCCGCTCGGCGCGGTCGCCCACGCGGAGGGTGTGGGTGAAGTCGCCATAGGGCGCCAGGCCCTGGAGCAGCTTCGACTGGTCCCGATACTGAAGGAAGAACTCGGCCGGGAGATCGAACTCGCTGGGGAGATCGGACCCGGGAGCGGTCCCGCCGATGTACACCAGCCGATCGGGCTGGGGGAACGGCAGCGGGCGGAGCAGCACCGCGTCCACGATGCTGAAGATCCCGGCGTTGACGCCGAGGGCGAGCCCGAGCGTCCCGACCGCGACCAGCGTGAAGCCGGGCGTGCGCCGGAGCGCGCGCACGGCCTGGCGCAGGTCCTGAATCCAGCCGTCCCGGAGCCACCGCATGATGCCTCCTCCCGCGCTTCGCGGGGTCGTTCGCAACGTGGGTTTCCAGCGCTCGGCGAGGGCGGCTCGGACCAGGTCGATCGCGGCGGCCAGGCCGTAGGCGAGCGCGGCGAGCCGGCCGCGCGCGCGGGCGGCCGCCCCGTCTTCGCGCAGATGCTCGAGGATCTCCGGCCCGAATCGGGCGCGGAACTCACTCGGAAAAAGCCCGATCAGCGAGGTGAGCCACCAGCTCACGGCCGAGCCGTCCGGAGGCGCTTCTCCGCCAGCGCGGCCGCGCCCTTGAGCCGTCGCGCCTCTGCCGCCAGGGCCCGGCGGCCGGCGGCGGTGAGCGCGTAGTAGCGCCGCGACAACCCCGGATGCGGGAGCTCGGGGCCCTTCGGGTCGATCTCGATGACGAGTCCCGTGGTCATGAGCCTCGCGATGACGCGATAGAGCGAGCCGGGCTGAGGGGTCAAGCTGCCGGCGGACTCGTCCTCGACGCGCTGCTTCACGGCGTAGCCGTGCAGCGGGCCGCCGGCCAGCGCGAGGAGGACGTGGTACTCGAGGTTGCTCATGCCTGAGATGGGCGCAGCGGGGTTGGGGTTGCGCGCCGCCTGCTGGCGGGGCCGATAAGACCCACCGACAAATATGCCGAGAGAACATATATGAACCGGAAGGCGCCGCCAAGGTCCTGCGGCGACCGCTCGGTGCGTGGGGTTTCGGCCTGGCTACCGCGCCACAGGCAGCAACGCGCGTGTGCGCGGGCTTCGGCACCACAATCCTGCCCAGGCCAAGGCGCCCATGAGAGCGGGGAAGAGGAACCATGGGTCGCTCACCCGCAGCTGGGTCGCGACGCCGCCACCCAGGTACCCCGTCAGCAGGATGGCTCCCAGCAGCGCGGTACGAGGAATGGCGTACAGAATGGTGGAGACGAGGAGGCTGAGCCCGATCCAGGGCGCCAACGCAGGGTCATACCCTACCTTGGACAAGCCTTCCACGTAGGGGGTGAATCCCATCAAGCGGGCTCCCCCATCGAACAGACAAAAGAGCGTGACCAGCCAGCTCAGGACCAGACCGGTGCGGCGCATCAGCGTGACCTCCTGAATGTGGGTGGACGATCGGGACCTCTATCGCCACGTCGAACGGGGGCCGGGCAGATCGACACGCGTGAGGTGGGAACGGGGGTTGGGGGGAGGTGGGATCCGGCACGCGCGGCCGCGTTCGAGCAATGCCCTGCCCCGCTGATCCGCACGGTCGCGCCCTGTCCTTGGTCAGGGGTACAAACCCTCCCAACGGCGGTGGTTGACGACCATGCAGAACCCTATGATCTGCGCGACGCCGCGGCCATGCCAGGTCCGCGGCCGAGCCCCGTGCGCCAGCGATCGTGTGAGGGACATCGGCCGACTCGATCGGCACAACGTCAAAGGATCAGATCATGGGCATCAAGTTCCTGACTCCCGCAGCAGTTACCGCTCTGCTACTCACCGGTATGGCCAGCCTCACGCCGGCCGCCGCGCAAACCGCCGCGCAGCATACGGCGCTCGCGTCGGACAGCAACTTCATCCAGATGACCATGAGCCTCGGCCTGCTCCAGGTGAAGCTCGGGAAGCTGGCCCACAACAAGGCGTCCAGCGATGCGGTCCGGGATTTCGGCAAGCGAATGGTGGCCGACTATACCAGGCTGAACGAGCAGCTGGCGGCGGCGGCCAAGGCGGCGGCCTACCCCCACCCCGTCCTGCTGCGTCAGCACCAGCAGATCTTCGATCGATTCAACACCATGGGTCGGTCGTCATTCGACAAGAACTACCTGGCCGAGATGGTGAGCCGGCACGACGAGGCGGCGCGACTGTTCGCGGACGAGGCCAAGGACGGCCGGGTGCAGTCGCTCAAGCAGCTCGCCGGGAGCCTGCTGCCGGAGGTGCAGCAGCACCAGTCGCTGGCGACGCAGGCGGCGGGGGTCGGCACGGACGTCACCGCCAACGCGTCCCAGTAGCCGCAAGGAAGGGGCGCGACCAGTTATCATGGTCTATACCATGACTGGTCGCGTCCCTTTTCAGGCGATGTCCATGGTCCGGTCGGCTCTCCTGCTGGCCGGACCGCTCCTGGCTTCATGCGGTGGCCGCGACTCGAGCGGCGACTGGACGATGCGAGTGGACACGGTCCGGGCCGGCGCCGAAGCCGGCACGCGGACCACGACCTCGCTTCGGACCAACGGCAAGGAAGGGCCGGAAGGAGCCGCGCCGACGCACGACGTAGTCCTGAGCCTCGATTGCTTCGGCGACAACACCACCGTCGCCATCATGACCGACCAGGCGCTGCGACAGGGGAGTACTGACGTGCGCGTGAGCGTGGACAGCGCCCCTCCCCGCAAGATCGAAGGCTTCGCGGGTACGACCACCACCGGAGGGAAGGTGCTGCTGACGATCGCGCAGGACAGCCTGTTGACCCTGCTGAACGGGCACCGCCGCGCGACCGTGAGCTACGCCGACGGCGCCGGGTCCTACAAGACAACCGCGGAGTTCCCTATCCGTGGAGTCCAGCAGCACCGGGCGTCATTCCTGGCCGCGTGTGCCGGTCGCGGGGGACCGAGCTAGTCAGGAGTCCTGCAGCACCCGATGCAGCAGCAGGCGCGCCTTGCGCCAGTCGCGCATGACGGTCCGCTCCGAGATCCCGCGCAGCTCCGCCAGCTCCGCGAACGAGAACCCACCGAAGAAATGCAGATCTACCAGCTGCGCGAGCGGCGGGTCCACCGCTGCCAGCGCATCGAGCCCGGCGCCCAGCGCTTCCAGCGCCTCGACCGACCCGGCATCCTCGGCCGGCGCGACGTCGGCTTCGGAGGCGGTGATGTGGAACTCGCCTCCGCGCTTCTTGGCCCGACGCCGTCGGACGTAGTCGATCGTGAGCCCCCGCATGGCTCGCGCGGCGTAGGTGAGGAACTGGGCGCGGCTGGCAAAGCCGACGCCCTCCCGCTGGGCGATGTTGAGGTAGGCCTCGTGCAGCAGGGTGGTGGTGCCGAGGGTGAGCTCCCGTCCCCCGCGGCGCAGCTCGCGCTCGGCGAGGCCGTGCAGCTCGCGGTACAGGGCGGCGAACAGCATGTCCGCCGCCTCCCGGCCCCCCGCCTGCGCGGTGCGGATCAGCTCCCCAATGGGGGGATCAGTCGGCTGAGGCATCCCGTTCCCTCGCGCGAGCGGATGCGGCGGCGGCCAGGCGGCGGAACTCGGGGTCACCGTCGCCCCACAGCGCCGCTAGCTCGCGATCGGCGGCCGCCGCACGGCGGTGGTCGCCCTCGGCGTCGTACAGCTCGCCCAGCCGCTGCAGGATGGGCCCCAGCTCCACCGCGTCGTTCTCCAGCCGCTTCATCCAGGGCGTCGCGCGGTAGCGCTCGTACACCGCGATCGCTGAGTCACGCTCGCCGGCCAGATCGTAGCTTCGCGCCAGTGCTGGGAGGGTGCAGATCGGGCACTCGTCGGCGTCCGCGGCCAGCCGCAGCTCGCCTTCCGCCTCGAGGTAGCGGTGCTTGGCCAGGAGAATCTCGCCGCGGAGCCGCCGCCACACCGCCTCGGCGAATCGGCCGCGATTGAGACCCTCGCGCTCGATGGCCGCCTGGAGGGCGGCCGCGCGCGGCACGTCGCCCAGCTGAGCGTAGAGCTCGCCCAGGGCCGCGTAGGGCCGGTCGGCGGCGGGGAGCGAGTCGAGCGGATGGCGCCGCACCGCCGAATCCACCATCGCACGCGCCTCGGCGGGCCGGCCCCGGAGCCGGAGCGTCACGGAGGCGGCGACGAGCTCCTCGCCCAGCGCGCCCGACCCGATGTCGCCCTGCTGCTCGAACACGCGCATCGCCGCGCCGCGCTCGCGCGCCGCCTCTGCCCAGCGTCCCCGGAGCTGCGCGAGGTTCGCGAAGGTCCGCGCGGCCTCGGCCAGGTGATCGGGATCGCCGTTCGCCCCGGCCCTGAGCAACCGGGCATGACGCGCCACCCCGTCGTAGTCCCGCCGCGCCTCGGCCAGGTAGATCTCCTCCCACTCGGCGAACAGGTTCTCGGGGAGCGACGCCCGAAGCCGCGCGATGCCGCGGACCGCGGCCGCGGTGTCGTTCCGGTTGAGGGCCGACTCGATGAAGCCGAAGTGCAGCGGGGCGACCGTGGAGTCCACCCTGAGGGCCCGGTCGTACTTGTCCTGGGCCCGGTCGAAGTTGCGAAGCCGGAAGTTCATGAACCCGGCGCTCCCGAGTACCGAGGGGTCGTTGGGATAGCGCCGGAGCAGGTCCTCGTACGACGCCAGGGAGGCCTCGTAATCCTGGGTCACGACATTGTGGTACAAGCCGGTGACGAGCGCCCGCTCGCGATCGGTGAGCCGGTCCCGGTGACGGTAGGCGCGGGTGGCCGCGTCGATCATGGCGCTCCGAGGCCCGAGGACCGTGTAGATAGTCGCCAAGCCCCGCCAGGCCATGGCGAACTCGGAGTCGAGCGCCACAGCCTCCTCGTACAGGAGCCGGGCCTTGGGACGGTCGCCCTCGATGTCGTGCGCGTGGAGCCCGGCAGCGTATCGCTGCAGGGCCGCGAGCGAGGCGGTGGTAAAGCGCTCGAGCTTGGGCCCGGCTCGGATAGCGGAGGGCGACTCGCCGATCCGGTGGCGGATCGTGCCCGCCACCCGATCCACCGCTGCCAGGAGCCGGGCCGAATCCGGAGCCGACTCGCGCGCGGCGGCCATCGGCTCGCCGCCCGCCGCCGGCACCAGCTCGGCGGAGACCGACCAGCCCGACCCCACCCGCGACAGGCGCCCCTGCACCACCGCGCCCAGCCCTTCCCGCACCGCCACCTCGCGCGCGATGCTGTCGGTGAGCGGCGCGGCCGGATCGCTGTCCCGCATCCGGCGCCGCGCGCCCTGCACCGCCGGCGGGCTCAGCACCCG
>DATEJD010000515.1:0-3993 GCA_035278325.1 Gemmatimonadales bacterium
CGGCGCGCGCCGCAGTCCAACCAGCGCGCTACGCCGCCGCGGCGCCCGGTGGCCCGGCGCCCGGAGGATCAGGATGACGACGGGGAAAAGCGGCCGGTCTTCCGGCGTCCGCGGGGGCGCTGAGCGGACGCGCAGGCTCAGCGAGGCGTCAGATGTCTCACATCAATGATTGCGTGCCCGGGTACCAGGCGAAGATCCTGCGCTCCGGCGTCGCGCGGGTGGTGGGGAAGACGGGAACGATCGTGGAAGTCTCGCGCATCAAGCGCCCGCCGACGGAGGCGCTCCGCGATGCGGTGACGGTGGACGTTCCGGGCCACGGCGAGGTAGTGGTGGCCCCGGACGATCTCTCGATCGTGAAGTAGCGGTCGTCAGAACTCGCGCTTCTTCATCTCCTTGAACAGCCGGCGGGTCTCGGGGTCCTCCTCCTCGGGCCGCTGCCGGAGCGTAGGGTCGAACCGCACCGCGCGGTCGCCCTTGGGCGGAACGACCTTGGCGGCGTTCTTCTTGGCCAGGGCGGCAAGCCGCTGCTCTTCGCGCTTGGACATCGGTGACCTCCTCGGGTGCAGGCGCTTGGTCCCGGAAAGCTAGCCGATCACCCCCATGACGACGCAACTGGCCGGCCACGAACGGGCCTGAATCAAACGAGTCACCTTCTTCGGAGGCAGCCGCCGTGCAGCACATCCTGAACCGCTGGATCAGGTATGTGGAATCCACCGGCAACGAAGTCGGGATGACCCTCCTCGTAGGCGGGACCACCATCAGCGGCATCCTCACGCCGATCCGACGATACGCCGACTGGCTCACGGAGGTGATGAACCGGGCGGACCACGAAGGCGGCGAGATGAGCCTTCCGACGATCGAGATGCCCGAGATCACCGAGCAGCAGAGCCAGCGGGCGCGAGAGGAGTGGGGAGAGGGAGGACTGACGCCGGGCGGCGAGGGGCTCGACGATCCGGTGACGGAGCGGGGACCGGGCTGCGTGCTGCGGAACGCCGAGGTCCGGCCACCCGGGCCCAAGACGTACTGGCAGACGTATCCGTATCTGCTGATTCAGATCAACTCGGTGGACGCGATCCTGCCGGTGATGACCAGCGGGAAGCACGTGGCGGTGTGAGCGTGGCCGGCGGATTGGGGACGGTCCGGAAACCAGACGGGCCCGGCAGTGGTGGCCGGGCCCGTCGTGGAGAAGCCTGAGAGATTGTGGTGGGAAGCTCCCGAGGAGGGACTCGAACCCCCGACCCGGTGATTAACAGTCACCTGCTCTACCAACTGAGCTACTCGGGAAAGCGCGTCGCGCGCGGCGTTAATCTCGCCGGCTGAGAATCGAGGGTCAAGCGTTCGTCGCGCCGGAAGGCCCACGTGGCTGCCGCGATCTTGGATCCTCGACGAGCGAATTTTAAAGGGCCTGTCAGTATCCGGCGCGCCAGGGCAGACCAGCCAGAGTCGCCGCAGGATCATTCAGCCCTCCGGAGCGCTATTGTAACGAACCACCTACCCAATCGCGCTGCAACCCGCTGCAGCCACCACGAGTTGTGAGCGTTCGCTTGCCGTGCAGACTGCAGTGGCTGACGCACTTTGTGTCATAAAGTCGACTGGATGCCACTGCTTAAATAGTTGTGGAAAATGATGTTACAGGAGTCTGGCTACCCTTTTGCCTGTGCCTCCTTACCTTGTGTCCATGCCGCTGCACCCTCTGACCGGGCACACCCAGGCCCGCCAGCGCCTGGCCCAGGCAGCCCGAGCCGCCCGCCTTCCCCAGGTGATGGTGATCTCGGGGCCGGCCGGCGTCGGCAAGCAGCGCCTGGCGCTCTGGCTCGCGCAGCTGGTGCTGTGCGAGGAGAAAGGCCTGGAGCCCTGTGGCCGGTGCCGGCCCTGCCGCCTGGTGGAGAACGTGGCGCACCCGGACGTCCACTGGATGGTCCCGATCCCCCGCCCCAAGGCGGCGGACCCGGACAAGGCGGTGGACGAGGCCGCGCAGGCGATCGCCGAGGTCATGGATGAGCGGCGGACCAAGCCGCTGTACGGCCCGCCCGACGGAATGGCGAGCCACTCGATGGCGTCGGTCCGGCTGCTCCAACGCAAGGCGGCCCTGACATCGGTCGAAGGCGGCCGCCGGATCTTCATCCTCGGCGACGCTGACCGGCTGGTGCCGCAGGAGTCGAGTCAGGAAGCGGCCAACGCGCTCCTCAAGCTCCTCGAGGAGCCGCCCGTGGGCAGTCTGTTCCTGCTCACGACCGTGGATGCGCGGCGCCTGCTCCCGACCATCCGGTCGCGAGCGGTGCCAGTGCGGTTGAATCGGCTGACGGACGACGAGGTGCGCGGCTTCCTGTCCCGCGAGCCGGATCCGCCGCTCTCGGGCGAGCTGCTGAAGGAGCGGGTGAGGCTGGCCGCGGGCTCGATCGGCGCCGCGCTCGCGGCAGGCGATGAGGCCGGTAAAGCTTACCGTGCGGCGGCGCAGGTGCTCGAGGCGGTCATGGCCGGCCCGGGTGAGCGATACGAGCGCGCGCTCCGGCAGGCACCGTTCAGCGCTCGCGGCGAGTTCACCGCCATGCTGGACGCGCTGGCGGATACCCTGGGCGAAGCGGCCCGGAGCGGGCTGGGCCACGCCAGCCGCCGCCCGGTGCCTTCGGCGCTCCAGCGGACCGGGCCGGAAGCGCTGCTCCAGGCGATGGAGCGGGTCGCGGTGGCCCGTGAGGCGGCGTACGGCAACGTGAACCCGCAGGTGCTGCTGGCCGTGCTGGGTGAAGAGCTGGCGGAGGTCCTGTGAAGCTGAGCCATCTCGACGAAGCCAGTCGAGCGCGCATGGTGGACGTGGGCGGCAAGCCCGAGTCCCAGCGCGGCGCCACGGCCGAAGGCATGGTCCGGATGTCCCGCGAGGCGTTCGACCAGGTGGCGGCACACGCGATCGCGAAAGGTGACGTGCTCGCGGTGGCGGAGGTGGCCGGTGTGATGGCGGCCAAGCGGACCGGGGAGCTGATTCCGCTGTGCCATCCGCTGGCGCTGGACGTGGTGACGGTCGAGGCCCGGCTCATCCCCGAGCTCCCGGGGGTCGGTGTGACCGCCACCGCGAAGGTGACGGGCCGCACAGGCGTGGAGATGGAGGCGCTCACAGCCGTGAGCGTGGCGTGTCTGACAGTTTATGACATGGTCAAGGCAATAGACCGGGAGATGGTCATCGAAGGCGTACGACTGCTGAGCAAGACCGGGGGCACCCGGGGAGACTGGCGCCGCTCCGATCCGTAGGACCGAAGAGACGCGGCCTTCTCGTACTGGAGGTTGGCCAATGACACGACCGACCGATAAATACAACGATCCCGGCCCACGCACCCTTCGCATGCTCCTGGTGCGCGGCGGCCTCCTGCTGGTCATGGCAGCCGTCGTCGGCTCGCTGGCCGGCTGGACCAAGCGCGTGCGCGCCACCGACAGTGTCATCAAGGCGCCGGACGCGACCATCATCGTCGCGCGCCGGATCGGCGGCCTGTCGGAGCAGCTCTCCGTGTCCAACGGCGAGCGGGACCTGCTCAAGATCCAGCTCGATCGCGCCAACGCGATCATGGCCCACTCGGCCAAGTACCAGATCCCGTCGGATCTGGCGGCGTCGATCTACGATGTCGCGCTGAGCGAGGGCATCGACCCGGCCCTGGGCTTCCAGCTGGTCAAGATCGAGAGCGACTTCCGGCCCAACGCCCGGAGCTCGATGGGCGCGCTGGGCTACACCCAGGTGCAGGTGGCCACCGCCCGGTTCTACCAGCCGGGTGTGACCGAGCGGGAGCTCATGACGAACCGCGAGCTCAATCTCCGGATCGGGTTCCGGTTCCTCAACGATCTGCTGACTAAGTTCGACCGCGACAACCATCTGGCGCTGCTCGCATACAACCGCGGGCCGGCCAAGGTGGAAAGTATCCTGGCCAAGGGCGGCGATCCGACCAACGGATACTCGGCCGCCGTGCTCGACGGCTACAAGGCGGCTTCCAGCGCATCGGGACCGGGGTG
>DATEJD010000516.1:0-7787 GCA_035278325.1 Gemmatimonadales bacterium
CTGACCCGCGGCTCCCACCTCCACTACCCTCCCGCCAGCGCGGCGCCGCAGGTGACGCAGTGCCGCCAGCCCGGCTCCACTTCGCTGTGGCACTGGGGGCACTCGGGCGGCGTCTGCCGCTGGCCGCAATGGGGACAGAAACGCACCGGCCGGTCGGCCGGCAGCCGGTCGCCGCAGTAGAGACAGCGCGGCTCCGCCAGGGCCGGCTCCTCCGTGAGCCGATCCTCGTCGAACCGATCCTCATCGAGCCTATCCACATCGACCCGACCCTCGTCGAGCCGATCCTCGTCGAGCCGCGCCTCGGCCGACTCGTCCGGCAGCGGTTCTTCATCGACTAGCGCGTCGTCGATCGGCTCGATCGTCTCGAGCTGGGGCAGGTCCAGACCCGGAATCGGCGGCGTCGGCGGTGCAGCGGCCGATGGGGCGCGGTACGGTACCTCGACCGACTGCGGGTCCAGCGCCCGCGCGAGTGGCTCGGAGCGGAGCGAGATCACCACGTGCTCCAGCCTCCGGAGCACGTCCAGGTCGGGATTGGGACTCTTGAGCTCCTCCACGAACTCCACCCGCGCCTCCTCCGGCTCCGTGCGCACCAGGTCGCCCTCCCCGGCGCACAGCCGGAGCAGCACCATCTCGTAGTCTTCGCTGGTCTCGATATGGAGCGCGCGGCGATTGGCGCGATAGGGGATGATCGACTGGTAGACGTCTTCGAGCGGGATGGGGTGGTGGAGGCGCGCAGGATCGCTCGACGCCAGGTTGGCGACGAGGCGTCGGAAGAAGCGTTCAACATCGGTCACGCGAGCCTCGAGAGGACGGGCAGTCTCGCAGGTTAGAGGTGGCCTGGGGAGGTGTCAAGGAAGCCGACGCGAGGCCTAGCGGCCCTCCGCCAGCGGAAACGCCTCGTCGGCCACGAGCCGCCGCTCGAGCGCCGCGAAGGCCTCGTCGGGGTCGTACTTCAGGTAGAGGCCCTTGGCCCGCTTGGCTGCCAGCCAATCGTCGAATCCCGAGGCCACGATCCCGTCGGAGTCGACCTGCTCTCTGGCCGCCTTCACGGCCAGGTCGTTGGCATACTCGTTCTTGGCATGTCCCTTGTGCCCGCGCACCCAGGTCCACTGCACGTCGTGACGGCGGGAGGCGGCGAGCAGGGCCTGCCACAGCTCCAGGTTCTCGATCGGCCCTTCCTTCCGCCGCCACCCGCGCCCGACCCAGCCGGGCACCCACTCGCGCATCCCCTTCACCAGGTACTGAGAATCGGAGACGATCAGCGCGCGGAGCCGCGCGCCCTTGCTCGAGAGCAGCTCCAGCGCCACCGCGGCACCCCGGAGCGCCATGCGGTTGTTGGTGCTAGCCGGCTCGCTCAGGAAGAAGTCGCGCCGCTGGATCCGGCCGGCGCGGGTGCGGGCCTCGATCAGCCCGCCGCCGCCACCCGGGTTGTCCCCATCACGGCCATTGCCGAGGCAGCTCTCGTCGAGGTGCAGGACGGCGATGCCGCTCACCCGACGACCTGGAAGCTGTCGATCTGATCGAGTCGGAAGGTGAGCTCCTCGCCGGTCATCGGCAGAAGGCCGACCAGGATGTCATGCCGGCCCTCCGAGGCCACGCGGAGAGCTACTACCACGTATTCGGTGCCCCGGCGCGACAAGGCCACCCGCTGCCCGCGACGGGCGGCGTTCTCGAGCTGATCCATGCGATCGGCGGTCCAGCGGACAGGGGACATGGGTGGAGGCTGGTCGCAGTCACCCTGAGCGAAGCGAAGGGGTCATGCGTCTGCTCATGGCTCCTTCGCTTCGCTCAGGATGACTCGGAGGTACTGAACCATCCGGGAAGGTCACTACTCAGGCCGGCGGGTTACCCGCACCCGCCCCGCCGGCCCGGCGGTGAGCCGACCGATCACCGCTGCCGCCGGCGTCTCCGCTTGACGCAGCGCCGCGAGCAAGGCCTGCTCGTTCTCCGGCGGCACGGCCAGCAGCAGCCCGCCGGATGTCTGGGCATCCACGCAGATGATGCGCTCGGTGGGGGTGAGATCCTCCGCCCAGTCGACCTGCTCGGCGGCAGCGAGGTTCCGCTGTGAGCCGCCCGGAACGATCCCGCGTCCCGCCAGGCTGAGCGCGTGCGGCAGGATCGGCAGCGACTCGAACCAGATGTCGGCAGCGACCTTGCTCGCGGCGAGCATGTTGCCGAGATGGCCGAGCAGGCCGAATCCGGTCACGTCGGTCGCGGCGCTCACGCCCACCGTCAGCGCGGCCCGGGCCGCGCCCTCATTCAGCGTGGTCATCGAGCGCACCGCCTCGGCCATGCCGGCCTCGAGCAGGGCATCGCGCTTGAGCGCGGTGGACAGGATACCCGTGCCGAGCGGCTTGGTGAGCACCAGCAGGTCACCGGCGCAGCCCCCGGCGTTGGTGAGCGCCCGGTCGGGATGCACCTCGCCGATCACCACCAGCCCGAACAGCGGCTCCAGCACATCGATCGAATGGCCCCCCAGCATGGGGCAGCGAGCGCGCTCGGTGACTTCGACCGCGCCGGCCATCACCTCGCCCAGCACCTCGAACGGCACCTTCTCCCGCGGCCAGCCTACCAGGTTGAGGGCGAACAGCGGCGTGCCGCCCATCGCGTAGACGTCGCTCAGCGCGTTGGCGGCCGCGATCGCGCCCCAGGCCCGTGGATCGTCCACGATCGGCGTGAAGAAATCGGTGGTGGCCACCAGGGCGCGGTCGTCGCTCAGGCGGAAGACCGCCGCGTCGTCACGGGTGGCCGCGTCGACCAGCACGCGGGGATCCACCACCGTCGGGAGATGGCGCAGCACCTGGCCCAGGTCCACCGAGCCCAGCTTGCAGGCACAGCCCGCCCCGTGCGACAGCGCCGTGAGGCGGAGCCGGGGCTTGGAGGCTGGCGAGCTGGAGGGGGCTGGGGCGGTGCTGCTGTCCGTCATGGTGGGTCGCTGGCTGTCGAAAGAGGGCTGGGCAGGTCTCGGGATCGCTCGTGTCGACCGGAAGTTACACCTGCCCTCGCCGGGAGAACACCGTCGGGGCTGGCCCTCGCCGAGGCCGAGGCCCGGTCCGCCAGTCAGCCCGCCCCGGCCCACCGAAGCGCGCGGAGCCCGATCAAGGCACGCTCCTGCTGGGCGGTCGCGCCGAAGGTCCCGTCCGCGCGCTGCCGCTCCTCGAGCGCCGGCACGGCCCGCCGCACGGCCGCGCGTGCCGCCGGGAGACCGGTCGCGACCAGGGCCTGGAGGGTTTGAAACAGATCGGCCCCTTCCCAATGGCCGTCATCGTGCTGCTTGCCCGCCACCAGATGAACCAGCCGCTCGACGGTCGGGCTCAACGCCGGCCCGCTCAGGGCCAGCGCGTGCAGGCCGCTCACGATCACGTCGGGCGCGAACAGCCCGTTCCAGTCGGTCCACTGTTTGGCGAGGGCTCGCAGGCTGTCGAGGTGGACGGCCACCGGCGGGTGATCCCGAAGCCCGGCCCGCAGCACGGCTCTGAGCGCCAGACAGCTCACCGCGAAGCGCGCCGCGGGCTCGGCGCGAAAGACCTTGCCGCTGGGCAGGGTGATCGGGGCGACGCGCTCCGCGGCCGGAGCCGCCGAGAAGAATCCACGGAGGAAGTGCTCGCAGATACGCTGGGTGTGGCGAGTCTTGTCGCAGCCTTCGCCGTAGGCGCCGGGGGCATTCTGACGCTGCAGCACGCAGCCGAGGGCCCGGCTCAGCACCGGGTCACGGGCGTCCCGGCCCAGGTCCAGCAGCTCGTGCACCCGCCAGATCGTCGGCACGGGAGCCCCGCGCACGCTGCCGTCCGGTCGGACCTCGGCCGCCAGCTCCTGCGCGAGCTGCGCGGCCAGCGCGGGATCGCCGGCATCGGCCACGCCGAGCTCGGCTCGCGCCAGGAGGGCCTGACGGCTCCGCATCGCCCCGAAGTAGAGCGCCAGCCGCTCGACCGCGGTCGGACTCACCCCGGGAGCACCCACGCCAGCACACCGCCGGCGCCGATCACCCGCAGGATCCGAAGCGCCCCGCGCCCGGTGCGCGGCGGCCACTCGCGAATGGCCCCCACCAGCAGGAACACGAGCCACCAGGCGCCGCTCCCCAGGCTCCCGAACCACAGCGCGCCGAACAGGGTGACCACGAGACCCTCGCCGGCGATCTCGGCAGCCTCGCGCGCGGACATCGGGGCTCCTTCGCCGGTGCGGCGCTCGGCCCACTGCCACGCGAGCAGCCAGGCGGCCACGGCCAGCCAGGCTATGGCCATCCGCCCCAGCGACACGTCTACCAGGCCTTTCGGATCGAGTCGGCGGAGAGCAGCAGGCCGCGTATCATGACCCGGTCGATGGCCAGGGTGTTGCGGATGTCCGCGAGCGGGTCGCGGGTGAGCACGATCAGGTCGGCGGCCTTCCCCGGCGCGATGAGCCCCAGCGAGTCCACGCCCAGGATGAGCGCGCCATTGCGGGTGCCCGCGAGTAGCGCGTCTGCCGGCGAGAAGCCCGCGCCCACCAGCAGCTCGAGCTCGCGATGCTCGCTGTAGCCCGGGATGAGGAGCTGATTGGAGGCATCGGTGCCCGTCGCGATGCGGCCGCCGGCGGCGGCGAACAGGCGCAGGAACTGATCCTGCCGGGGCCGGGCCGCGCGGAAGGCCGGATAGTCCTCGGCGGTCCAGCCAGCCCGCCGCACCATATCGGGCACGTTCCAGCGCTGCTGCTGCAACTCGGGCACAGCGCGAAGCATCGTGTCCTGCAGCACGGCGGGGTCGTCGAGATGGCTGAAGGTCTCGTGCAGCACCAGCGTGGGCACCAGCATCGTGTGCTGCTCCGCCAGCGTTTGCGCCACCCGCTCGAGCGCCGCCGAGTCGAGGCCGGCCCAGCTGCGCTCGAACGCGGTCCAGCCGGCAAAGAACCCGCGGTAGTGCGCCGCCTTGAGCGAAGACGCGTCGGGGAGGCAGGCCTCGGGCACACCGCTCAGGTGCTCGATGCTGCTGATGCCCTCGCGCGAGGCGGTGACGGCGTCGACCAGCCCCAGATGCCCCGTGACCTTGAGGTTGAACGTGCGGGCCTCGTCGAGCACCGCCTTGAGCAGCGTGGGGTCCACCCGGGTGTAGACCTTGATCAGATCGGCGCCGGCGTTGACCAGGCGGTCCACGGCCTTGCGGGCATCGCGGGGGGTATTGGCGCCCAAGGCGTCCGGGTAGGTGGTGGGCAGGCCGTCGATCATCGCCCCCGCGCTGTAGATCCGGGGACCACGCACCGCGCCGAGGCTGACCTCCTGGCGGAGATGCAGGATGGAGTCGATCTGGCCGTGGAGGTCGCGTACCGTGGTGACGCCCCACGCCAGGTAGCGGGGTAGCGCCCACCGCTCGACGTGCGCGTGCGCGTCGATCAAGCCCGGCATGATCCAGCGGCCGGACACATCGACCTCGGTGGTCCGGGGCGGCAGCGTGAACCCGCCGCGGGTGCCGACCGACTCGATGCGGCCCCGGCGCACCACGATCGTGGCGTCCGGCAGCGGGGGTCCGCCGCTCCCGTCGATGAGCGTGGCCCCGACCAGCGCGACGCCGTCCGGCGGAGCGCGCCGGCAGCCGGCAGTCGCGGCGAGCGCCACGAACAGACCCACGAACACCAATGTCGGGGTGAGACGCATGCCGTCGAGGGAAGGGACTCAGGAAGGTGGGCGGGTGGCGAGGCCCATGCAAGATCCTTTGGGCGCGGCGTTATACTTGGGGCGATGACGAACCTCGAAGTCGATTCGGCGCTGGAATCCGCGGATCGCCGGCCCGCATCGTTCCGGGCGCCGGCGCTTTCGGATTACGGCCTCATCGGCGACATGCGGACCGCCGCGCTGGTCGGGCTGGACGGCGCCATCGACTGGTGTTGCCTGCCGCGGTTCGACAGCGGCAGCGTGTTCGCCGCCATCCTCGACCCCGAACGGGGCGGCACCTGGTCGATCCGGCCCGCGGTGGACTGGACCTCGACCCAGCGCTACCTGCCCCGCACCAACATCCTCGAGACCACCTTCCGGACCGCCGGCGGGGTCGCGGTCCTCACCGACTTCATGCCGGTGGACGAAGACGGCCGGCCGTCGGGCCCGCACCCCGAGATCCACCGCCAGCTCCGCTGCACCCGGGGGCGGGTGCCGATGCAGATGACGTTCATGCCCCGGTTCGAGTACGGGGCCCGGACCACCCGACTCGAGCAGCTCCGGAACGGGCTGTTCGCCACCGATCGCACCGATCAGGTCCTCACCCTGTCGAGCGCCAAGCCGTTCGATTGGCTGGTGGAGCAGTCCGCCGCCACCGCCCGCTTCACCGTCGAGAAGGGCGAAGAGCGCTGGCTGGTGCTCCGGTACGACGACGACGACATCCATCCGGCCGACCGCTACGAGAGCACCCGCAAGCTGGACATCACGGCAGCCTTCTGGGCCCGCTGGGCCTCCGGCGTGCGCTACAGCGGGCCGTTCCGCGGCATGGTCAAGCGCTCGGCCCTGGCGCTCAAGCTCCTCACTCACGCCGAGACCGGCGCCATCATCGCGGCGCCCACGACATCGCTGCCCGAGACCATCGGCGGCATGCGGAACTGGGACTATCGCTTCGTCTGGCTGCGCGACGCCGCGTTCACGCTGGCCGCACTCGACGCGGTCGGGCACCGGCGCGAGGCGGACGCGTTCATGCGGTTCCTCAAAAAGGTGTGCCGCCACGAGGGCGGCGGACACCTCCAGATCATGTACGGCATCGACGGCCGCCGCGACCTGGTGGAGCGGCAGCTCGATCACCTGGCGGGCTACATGGGGTCGCGGCCGGTCCGGGTCGGAAACGGCGCCGTGGGCCAGCTGCAGCTCGACGTGTATGGCGAGGTGCTCGAGACCGCCGACATCTGGCGTCGCAACTTCGAGATGACCGAGGGCACCTGGCGGGTGCTCCGGGGCCTGGTGGATTGGGTGAGCCGGAACTGGCAGCTCCCGGACTCGAGCATCTGGGAAGTGCGCGGCGAGGTCCGCCACTACGTGTTCAGCAAGGTGATGAGCTGGGTGGCGATGGATCGCGGCATCCGCATGGCCGAGGAGCTGGGGCTGGACGGTAACACCGCGGAGTGGCAGGTCCAGCGGGACGCGCTCCACGCCGAGATCCTGGAGCGCGGGTGGAGCGAGCGGCACCAGTCGTTCACCCAGGCGTACGACGACGACGCGCTCGACGCGGCGGCGCTCGCCATCCCCATGGTGCGGTTCCTACCCTGGAACCATCCCCGGGTGATCTCGACCGTTCAGGCGGTAGCGCGCGAGCTCACCAGCGCGGATGGCGAGCTGGTGTATCGCTACCGACACCCGGACGGACTGGAGGGGGAGGAGGGGGCGTTCTCGATCTGCACCTTCTGGCTGGCGCAGGCCCTGACCATGATCGGCGAGCGCGAGCGGGCCGAGCGGGTGTTCCGCCGGATGCTGCGCCACGCCAATCATGTCGGGCTCTACTCCGAGGAGATCGACGCCCAGTCGGGCGCCTTCCTCGGCAACTTCCCGCAGGCCTTCACCCACATCGCGCTGATCAACTGCGCGGCGGCCCTCGCGCGCACGCAGACGAAGAGCTAGGGACCGAGGAGCTACACTAACGGCGCCGTCTGGCCGCCTTCTTCGCGCCCCGCTTGGCGGCCTTCTTGGCGGGCCGGCGCGCCGCCTTCCGAGCGCTTTTCTTGGCGGCCTTCTTCGCGCCCTTCTTCGCGCTCTTCCTGGCCGACCGCTTCGCGGCTTTCTTGGCACCCTTCTTCGCGCTCTTCTTTGCCGCCTTCTTGCTGGCCGAGGGGCGGCTGGCCTTCCG
>DATEJD010000517.1:0-5990 GCA_035278325.1 Gemmatimonadales bacterium
TCCTACGCGGAATGAGAGGAGAGTTAATGCGGCAAGGAGTCCTTCGTGTCCTTCGTGCCTCCGTGGTGAAGGGCCGCACCGGCTTTCCCGGCCACGGAGTCACCGGGACGATCTAAAGGGGCATGCCCGAACGCATGCCCCCTTCGCTTCGCTCAGGGTGACTCCCGCTCAGGGTGACTCCGGCACCGCCTCCGACTCCGCCTCCGCATCGATCAGAACGCCGCGGTGATCCCTCCCAGCACCCGCCGGCCGATCACGCTCCCCCCGTACAGCTGAAACCGCTTCTCGTCGAACAGATTGGTCGCGATCGCGTGGACCCGGAGGTAGTTGTTGACCCGGTAGCCCGCGCTCACGTTCACGAACTCGTTCGACGGCACGTATCCCTGGAAGATGCCCGCGGCCCACTGATATCCATCCACCAGCCTGACCGTCACGTTCGCGTCGATCCCCTGGAGTCCGGCATAGCTCAGCGAGAAGCTGGCCTTCTTGCTCGGCGTGTTGGGCAGGAGCTGATCGCCCACGGCCTGGGAGTTCACCGTGAAGTCGAAGCCGGTGAACGACGCGTCGCCCCGGATCTCGGGCGTGAACTGGTAGCCCAGGCCGATCTCGACGCCGCGCTCGGTCACTCGCCCGGCGTTGGTGTAGGAGAGCACCACGGCGCGGCTGCCGTCCGGCAGGGTCGCGAGGGCGTTGGCGCCCTGGATCTGGGTGCCGGCGGCCAGCAGCGCGTAGCCGCCCTGGAGCTGCGGGATCGGGGCGCGCAGCTGTGCCGCCTGCTCCGGGGTGAGCGCGCCCTGCGCCTGCAAGTCCTGGATCCGCTGATCGATCGCCGCGAGCTCGGCCGGCACGTTCACGCCGTCGGTGAGCGAGAAGGTGGGATACGCCGAGTTCACGCCGGGCAGGAGGTCGGTGACGAAGTCCTTGAGCTTGTTGAGGTAGAGATCGGCCGTGACGTACGCCTTGTTCGACAGACTGCCCTTGTACCCGAATTCCCAGCCGGTGACCTTCTCGACCTTCAGGTTAGCGTTACCGAGCGCGAGCGCCTGGGTCGCAGGCGAGAAGTCCCACGGCAGGTTGTCGGTGATCGTGAGCCCGGCCAGCGCCTGCGGGGGCAGTTTCTGCCGCAGGGTGGCGTAGTAGCCCTGGATCCCGCCTTCGAGCTGCGCCGGCCGCGGATCCGGCGCGGCCACCGGCACCTGCAGGAAGAACTCCGAGTAGTTGGGCGTCTGGAACGCGCGGTTGACCGAGAAGCGGAAGGAGTGGTTCTCGTTGGGGCTGAACACCACGGCGCCCTTGGGGCTGAACTGGGTGTCGAACAGGTCGCCGTCGTCCACCCGCGCCGCGCCTACCACGCGAACCTGCGGCGTCAGCTTGTACTCCACCTGGCCATAGACCGAGCCCTGGTTGTCGCTCCGGTCGTCGTTGGCCAGGTTCATCAGCGTGCCGCTGGTATTGACCTTCGTATTGCGGACCGACGCGCCGCCCACCACGCGGCCGCGATCGCCCATGAAGTTCCAGTTGGTCTGCCCTTCCAGATGGAAGATGTCGCTCCGCTCCTCGATGTTGAGGCCCGACGTGAGCGAGACCTGCGGCTCGATCGAGGTCCGGCTGTTCCAGTAGGCGAAGACGTTGTAGCGGTCGGCCGCCATCGCGATCCGGGCGTAGGGCTTGATGGCCTTGGCCACCTGCACCCGGCCGATGCCGGTCACGAAGATCTCGTTCTGCACCTGGGACGCTCCGCCGTCGACCGAGAGCACCGAGCCGTTGTCGAGGTAGTAGTCGAGGCGGCCCGAGCCGTAGGCGTTCTTGAGCGGGTCGCGGTCCCCGATCGGCGCCCCGGTTGCCGCGTCCACCTCCTGCCCGAACAGCGCCCGCGCCTCGCGGGTGAGCCCCACCGGCTCGTCGGTGGCGTCGGCGTACTCGCGCTGGAGCGACGAGCCGTCCGCCAGGGTGCGGCTCCGGCTGTAGGTATCGCTCCGGTTGTAGCCCGCGTTGATCCGGAGGCCGATGCGATCGTTGGCGAACACGCTCGCGTGGCGCAGGTCGCCGCGGAAGGTCTCGAGCTCGCCGCCCGCCAGGGTGAGCTTGGTGCCCAGCACCTCACGCGCGGTGGGCGTGGTGATGTTGACCACGCCGCTGAACGCGTTGGCGCCGTAGAGCGCCGAGCCCGGGCCGCGCACCATCTCGACCTTGCCCAGGTCCTCGAGCGGCTGGGTCATGCCGTTCCACTCCTGGGCGCCCAGGAAGGCGATGGCGAGATCGCGGCCGTCCTGCAGCACCAGCACGCGGCGGTTGAGCGAGGAGTTGAACCCGCGGGCGTTGACGTTGAAGTCGTTGACGCCGCTCTGCACCACGTCCACGCCGGGAACGGTCTGGAGCACGGCCGGCGCCTGGCCGGTGATCGAGGTGCTCTGGAGCACCTCGGGCGGCACCACCGACACCGCGGCCGGCGCCTCGACGATCCGCTCGGGCGCGCGCGAGGCGCCCTCGACCACGATCTCGCTCAGCGCGATCGTGACCTGCTCCATCCCAGCGTCCGCGGTGACGCTGCTGTTCGCGGGGACGGTCACCTCCACCTGGTTCGGCCGGTAGCCCAGCCACCGGAACACGATGGTCTGGGTGCCGGCCGGCACGCGCCGCAGCGTGTACTTGCCGTCGGCGCCGGTGACGGTGCTCTGGCCGGTGGACTGCACGGTGACCGAGACGCTGCTCAGCGCCGAGCCCTCGCCGGCGCGGGTCACGGTGCCGGTCACGGTGCCGGTTTCCTGGGCAGTCGCGAGGGCGGGGAATGTGAGCAGGCAGACGAGGGTCGAGAGCACGGCCGACAAGTTTCGGCGCATACCTGGATTCCTTGATGGGCGGGACCGGATGCATGAGCGCCGGGCGGCGCCACGCGCGATTGTCAGGTTGAGACTGATGGCTCGGGGGGTGACGGATAGTATATGCGGGGCAGGGCGGGAGGGGAACGGGGAGATAGGTGCGTGGTCGCCGGCTTCTCAAAACCACCCCACTAACGAAGGGGTGGGTGGCTCCCGACGATCAGACGGCGGTCGCCACCCGAAACCGGCTCCGCACCGCCGACAGCTCGGCGTCGGTCCGCTCCGATCCCCAGCCCAGCTCTCGCGCGGCCACTGCGGCGCAGGATGCGAGCGCGTCCTCACCGGGATTTCCCGCTGTTCCGAGCTCCGTGCGGGTGAACACACAGTCGGCCAGGGAGCCGGCCATCTCGTGGCGCACGGCATGGGCCACCTCGACCTTGAGCATCGGCCCGGCACCCAAGGCTCCGCCCAGCGAGGGGTCCTGGGCGATGAGCCTCGCGACCTCCGGCCACCCGGAGCCGTATACGCGCGCCAGGCGCTCGCGCTGGTCGGGCGTGAGGCCGCCGTTCTGGCCCGCGCGCGCCTCGCGCACCAGCGCGTCCATGCTGGTGAACTCGCCTCCCCAGAGCGGCGTGGTCTCGGTGCGGCAAGCGGGCGCCTTGGCGCCGAGCTTCTGGAATGCCATGTCGACGGCGCGCTCGCCCAGGCCTCGCGCGATGGTGTAGCGATTCGCGATCGCGGTGATCAGGCACTCGAGGCCGTCGGTCCGCGCGTTGTCCGCCAGGTAGGGCCGCTTGCCGAAGCTCACGTTGGCATGGCGCAGCGTCCCGCTGCCGATCGGCAGCAGCCCGGCGTACACCATGGCCACGTCGGACGGCGTGAGCCGCCAGGTGGGAACGGCCTGGTCGATCTCGCGCACGAATTCCTCGACCTCGGCAGCCGTGGAGCCGAGCGCGTAGGGGTCGCCCGGATAGACGATGCTGTTGACGCCGATCAGGGTGACGTCGCGCCAGGGCATGATGAACAGGTGCCGCGCGCCGCGGCTCAGGACGGCATCCGGGTCCCGGTAGCCGGTCTGCATGGCCAGAGCCTGGCCCCGCACTAGCGGCCGCCGGATGACCAGGGCCATGTCCCGCGAGAGGGGGACGTGCCGCGTCGGGCGGATGCCGTCCCGAACGTAGAGCTGCTCGGCGAACGGGCCGGCGGCGTTGATCACGACGCGGCCGCGGACGTCGAACGTGTCGTTCCCCAGCCGGTCATGCACGGTCACGCCCTCGACCCGGCCCCCGCGGCGGAGGAACCCGCGCACCTCGCAGTGGTTGGCCGCCTCGGCGCCGGCGCGGCCGGCCGTGCGCACCAGCTCCCAGACCAGGCGGGTCGGGTTGGTGAGCTGCCCGTCCCAGAACAATCCTGCCCCGTTGAGGCCCGGGCCCGCGATGTCAGGGCTTCGCTCGAGCGCCTCGCGCTTCGAGATCAGACGGGCCCGGGGAATCCGACGCTCGGGGCTCGGGAGCCCGCGATTGCGGTCGAAGGTCAGCAGCTGCAGCAGGGTGAACGCCGCGCCCAGCGCCTCGGGCCCCCGCATGCCATGGCCGAAGGTCGGGACCAGGACCGGCATGGGGCGGGTGAGGTGAGGCGCGATCCGAAGCCACGCCGAGCGTTCGCGGCATGATTCGCGGACCCGGGGGATGTCGAGGTGCTGGAGATAGCGGATACCGCCGTGAATGACCTTGAGCGAGTTGGCGGAGGTGGCCGCGCCGAAATCGTCGCGCTCGACCAGCGCGACCGACAGGCCGCGCTGGGCGGCGTCCCAGGCGATGGCCGCGCCGGTCACGCCGCCCCCCACGACTACTACGTCGAACTCCCGACTCGCCAGCGCCGCCAGGTTCCTGCGCACCCAAGGCCTCCGACCGTATCGAATCCCCAACCGTCCCTGCCGAACGAACACCGCCGCCGCGGAGCAAGATTCCCGCCGCGGCCGCGGGCAGAAAGTATACCATGGTGGGGCTGGCGGCTCATCTGCCGGTCCCGAAGGCCTTGATCCGCGGCAGCGCGTGCGCGACGAACGCCGCGGCCCCGAGGGCCTCGAGCACGCGTCCCACGAGCGCGAGGGACCGCCCGGACCCGAGCGCACTGCCCACGACCGCGAGAGGCACCCCCAGGTTGAGCAGCCAGTAGCTGGTCCACGCGAGCGCCGCATTGCCTCGCTCATTCCCGGTCCGGAAGCGGGGAAGGATCCAGTACGCCACGCCCATGATGAGCTGCAGCGTCCAGCCGAACAGGAGCAGCTCGGCGTGAACCGGACGGAGCCGGATGACCCACGGTCCATCCGCGACTTCGCGCCCCGCGAGGAGAACCGCGCCGAGGGTGACGCCGATGGCGAAGTAGACCAGCGACGCCCGCACCAGCCAGACGCTGAGCCTGGGCACCTACCGCTCCTTGAGCCGGGGCCAGGTATTGAGGATGAACGTCCACCCGGCGACCAGCTGGAGGAGCGCGGAGGCCACCAGGAGCCCGGCGGTGCCCTGACCGAGCAGGTGCGCGGGTTCGCCGGCAATACGGAGCAGCATCCCGGCGTTGAGCGAGGCGAAGGTGATCCACCCCAGCCGCTCGTTCCCGCGTGGCTGCTCGGCCGAGTAGCGGGGGAACATCCAGTAGGCCACGCCGAAGATGACCTGGGTGATCCAGCCGACCACGAGCAGGTGGAGGAAGGTGGGGAACAGGACCGCGATGACCGGCTGCGCGGACCGTACGGCGGGGGACTGCATCAGCACCCCGAGTGCCAGCGCGCCGCCCAGGTAAATCATGGCGGCGCGGAGGTACCAGCGGGTCAGCTGCGGCATCGACCTAGACGGCCGCCGGCTTCACCACCAGCGCGGTCACCATCCCGAACATCCCGTGCTCGCTCTCGGCGTGCGGCAGGATGTGGCAGTGGAACGCCCACGTGCCCGGGTTGGTCGCCCTGACCAGCACGTCCCACCGCTCGCCCGGCGCGACGTTGAGCGTGTCGCACTTCCACGGCGCCGGCTGATCCCAGCCGTCCTTGGCGATCACGGTCATGTGCATCCCGTGCAGGTGCATCGGGTGGATCATCATCCCTTCGTTCATGAACCGGAGCCGCACCGTCTGTCCCTGGGTGCACACGATCGGCTCGGTCGCCGGGAAGCCCTT
>DATEJD010000518.1:0-6392 GCA_035278325.1 Gemmatimonadales bacterium
GGCCACCAAACTGGACATGAAACGCGAACTACATGCGCCGCGTAGGAATCGAACCTACAACCTAGTGATTAAGAGTCACTTGCTCTGCCAATTGAGCTAGCGGCGCTGACCGCTCCTCCCGGTTCTACCCGCCCCCCGCCCCCATATAGCCCCAAGGGGAGTCGAACCCCTCTCTGGACCTTGAAAGGGTCCCGTCCTAACCGATAGACGATGGGGCCCTGCTCCCTGCCCTGCTATATAGCGCTAACGGGATTCGAACCCGTGTTTGGGCCTTGAGAGGGCCCCGTCCTAGTCCCCTAGACGATAGCGCCTTGGGATCCTGCGTCCTGCCGCCGCGTTCACCGCGAACGCCCCACCACCATGCGTCCCACCAGTGCGTCCCGCTGATCCGACCACAGGCCCGGAGGGAATCGAACCCCCAACCCCCGGTTTTGGAGACCGGTGCTCTACCAATTGAGCTACGGACCTCTGACCTCCTACCAGGGTGGCTGACGGGACTTGAACCCGCAACCTCCGGAGCCACAGTCCGGCGCTCTAACCGATTGAGCTACAACCACCGCGGGGAGTCTGGCGCCCCGTTCCAGAGCCGCAAAAAGTACCCTTCGGCGGGGGTCGGGGTCAAGGCCAGAATCGTGCCGCGAGCGCCTCCGTTTCGGGCGCTTCGGGCACCGCCGCGCCGTCCAGCGTTGCCACCGGCACCACCCCGCGCGCGGCGTTGGCCACGAACAGCGGCCGACCCTTCACATCGTCGAGCGATGCCTTTCGCTCCACGATCTGGCCCACGATCTCCGCGATTCGCGCGCGGGCGACCCCCGGGAGCACGCCCAGCTCGAGCGCGGGCGCGGCCACCCTGCCGTCCTCCCACCAGAACACCCCCCAGATCGCCGTCTCGGCGACCTGCCCACCGGCGGTGAGCAGCAGGCCGTCGTCGGCACCCGCGGCTTTCGCATCGGCCAGCGCCCGGTCGAACCGCTCCCGATCGACCAGCTTATGGGGATAGGGCCGGTGCACCACCTTGGACGTAACCAACCGGACCGGCGCGGTGCTCCCCACCGGCCGCTCGCCCGCCACCACCCCGCGCCGGCTCACCAGCAGTCGATGCACTCGATCGGCACCGCCTTCGGGCGTAATGAGCTCGGTGGGGATCGGCACGCCGAGCGCGCGGCAGCTGGTCGCGAGCCGCCGGACGTGCAGGTACCAGAGCGGCGCCGCGCCGTTCCTGAGCCGAACAGTCTCGATCAAAGTATCCATGCGTCAGGGTCCCGAACCAGCCGAGGCGTCGGCCGCCACGGCCGGCTCCGCGGGCGGCGCCACGACCCGTTGCGAGCGGGCATCGAGCCAGCCCTTGAAAGTGGTCGACCCGAGAATGACCGCGCCGCCCAGCACCGCCCACGGCCCCGGCCGTTCGCCCTGGAACAGCCACGCCCACACCGGGTTCAGCACCGGCTCGATCAGCAGGATCAGCGATGCCTCGAGGGCGGGAATGTGCTTGAGGGCCGATGTGACGAACACGTAGGCGACCGCGATCTGGAACACGCCCAGGTAGATCACCACCGCCCAGTCGACCGCCGCATGCGCGCCGAGCGGGCGCGCCATCGGGAGCGCGACCAGAAACGCCGTGATGTTCCCGCTCACGACCGCCGCCACGGCCGATCCCCGATTCCCCTCGCCGCTGCCCAGCCAGCGGAGCCCGCACACGGTCAACGCCCAACAGAAACCGCTGATGAGGGCCAACATGTTCCCGCGCACTGGGTCGGGGGCGGTGGCGATCGGCGCCTCCTCGCTCACGAAAAAGAGCGCCAGGCCGAACCCCACAGCCAGCATGAAGCCGACATCCTGCCGGCGGATCGGTTCCTTGAGCAGCCACGGGCTCAGCACCAGCAGGTACAATGGAGCCGTGCTCTGGAGATAGATGGTGTTCGCGGCGGTGGTGAGACGGTTGGCCAGCACGAACAGCGTGAGGCAGGCCGCGTAGGCGAATCCCACCAGGATCGCTCGGGCGGTCCACCCGCGGCGGGCCGCGGGCGCCAGGAGGAGAATGGCCACCGCGGCGATGCCGCTTCGGAGGCCGGCGATCTGCCACCCGGTGAAATCGGCCGCCTTGATGGCCGCGCCGCCGGTGGAGAACAGCGCGGCGGCCGTCGCGAGCTGCCACCGGGCGCGGGAACGGACGGGCATGGCGCGAAGATAACCGCGGCCCGATCCCGGGGGTATCGCCGCCCGACTGGTAGGGTAGTGCCCGGCTGTGTGAAGACCGGGCGCTACCGATCAGTAGCCCCGCTCGTGTCGGGTGCCCGAGCCGTCGCTGAACGCGCCCCCACTACGCGTGCCGCCGTGCTCCCAGTTGAATTGCGGCACGCGCAGCGTGTGCGTCGGCTTCAGCTCGGCCGAGTGGACCCGGTATGTCTGGTCGAGGACTGCGGGGGGGCCCTTGATGTACCCTCCGGTGGCGTGAGGGATATTCGAGGTGCTGCCCGGCGCACCCGCGCCAGTGGTGTCCCGGCCTGCCAGGGCCTTGATCTGATTCTTCAGTGTGTGACAGCCGCCGCACGCGCAGATCAGGGCAGCGATCAGCGCATGCCGGATACCGGTTGAGAGTGATCGGCCGTTCGACGTAGTCCCTCCCTTGGTTGGTGCGGCCACACCAGCACAAGTTGGACCGCGCGCACTGTCAACGCGGAATGCAGACGTCCGCGGCCTTGCCGCGCCTTGGTCCCCCTGCATGGTGTGGAATGCCGCGCCCAGGACGAGCGTCGCTCGGAGATCTGTGGCTCAGGTGGTGGTGCGCTGCCTCCACGCCGCCGCCCGTGCTACCGCCGCCCGCGCCATCTTCGGGTGCGCGGCAGGTCATTTTGACTCAGGTCACGCGCCAACCATTCCCGCGTCAGCCATTTACCGCAGGGTGTAGAGATACGCGGCAATGTCGCGTGCCTGCGCTTCTGTGACGCCGAGCGCGGGCATGGCGGTGCCGGGCTCGATCGACTGCGGATTCATGATCCATTGGATCAGCTCGCGCGTCGTGTTGGGCGCCTCGCCGGCGATGTAGGCGCGCCGCGCGAACGACGTGAGCGGCGGGCCAACCATACCCTGGGCCTCGCGCACGCCGGGCACCACATGGCACGCGCCGCACCCGTAGGCCGCAATTGCCTCTCGCCCGCGCTTCGCGTCGCCGCCCGTGACCAGCACCCTGGGGCGCGAGTCGTGGCACCCTCCCGCCAGCGCGCCGAGCGCGAGCACCAGCCCGACCCCGGCTCTCACGTGCACGCCGGCACCGTGGCCGTGAGGGCCAGGTTCATGATCAGGAGCAGGGTGAATAACACGCTGGTGAGTATCCCACCGAAGGCCATGAAGCCCGCCGGTGCGTGATCGGCGCGGCTCGCCCGCCAGCTGCGGTAGGCCGTGAGCGCCGCACCCAGGCCAACGAGGGTGGTCACCACGCCGAGCACCACCGCCGCGGCCCGGCCAGCCTCGCACCCCCGTGCCGCGAGCGCGTATCCGGCGAGCTCCTGCACCGACCAGGCCAGCGGAGCCCCGACGAGTCCGAACCACAGCGAGCGGAGGGAGACGGCGCTTTCCATCGACTCACCCGAAGCGCGGGACCAGATAGAGACTGGTGAACACGGCAAGCCAGACCACGTCCACGAAGTGCCAATACCAGGTCACGTTGGTCACCGCCTCGTGCCGGCCAGTCCGGAAATGCCCGAGCAAGGCTCGGATCAGCACCACCAGGAGCATCAGCAATCCGACCGCCACGTGAGCGGCGTGGAAGCCGGTGACGGTGAAAAACAGCGATCCGTACGCGTTGGTGCCGGGACGAACCGGGTTGTTGCGGAACTCGATCCCCTGCACCGCGAGGAAAACCGAACCGAGCACCAGGGTCACCAGGAGGCCGAGTCGGAGCCGCGTCGTTCGACCCTTCCGGATTCCCGACTCGGCCCAGTACGCCGTGACGCTGCTGAGCAGCAGGACGAACGTGTTGGGCAGCGAGAGCCGGAGCGACGGGGCCCCCGTCGGGGGCCAGCCGCCATGCGCCAGGGCGCCGACATAGAAGTAGCTGAACAACAGGTACCCGAAGAGCGAGGCCTCGGTGGCGATCAGGAGGCCCATGCCCCAGGTACCGGTTCGCCGCGCCGCCGGCTCCGGCGGCAGAACCAGCGGGATGGCGGCGGCAGCCATCTACTCGCCCTCCTCCGCGCGGGCCGGCCAGAGCCAGCCGATGGTGCACACCAGGGCCAATCCACCGCCCAGGGCCGTGAGCCAGAGGAGGCGGGTCAGCAGACCGTAGCTCAGGACCGTGAGCGACAGTGCCAGGAAGAGCGGATACAATGAGTCCTCCGGCATCCGCAGCACATCGGTGACCCGCGCGTCCAGCGGCGAGGTGCCGAGCGACACCTTGGCCTGGTCGAGCGCCGGACCCTCCATGATCGTGCTGCGCGGCGTCACGTGCAGGCGTCCTTCCCACAGGGGATAGCGGCTCCTCACCGTAGGAATGACCTCGAAGTTGTAGGGCGGCGGCGGCGATGGTGTGGCCCACTCGAGGCTCGGCCCGTCCCACGGATTGGGACCCGCGATGGCGCCGCGCCGGAGGCTCGACAGCAGGTTGTACACGAGCAGCAGCACCCCGAAGGCGAACACCAGCGCCCCGACCGTCGTGACCAGATTGACCCCGTCCCATCCCAGATCGGATGGATAGGTCACGATCCGGCGCGGCATCCCGAGGAGGCCGGAGATGTGCATCGGAAAGAAGCCGAGATTGAAGCCGAGGAACATGACCCAGAAGCTCCACCGGCCCAGGCGCTCGCTCGTCATGCGGCCGGTGAGCTTGGGAAACCAGTAGTAGAGCCCGGCCGACACCCCGAAGACGTTGATCCCCACCAGGACATAGTGGAGGTGCGCCACCACGAAGTAGGTGTCGGTGAGCTGCTGGTCGAACGCCACCGCGGCCGTCGCCACACCCGAGACCCCGCCGATCACGAAGAGGACGATGAACCCCGCCATGAACAGGAACGGGGTCCGGATCAGCGGGCGCCCGAGCCAGATCGTGGCCAGCCACGCGAACACCGCGACCGCGCTGGGTATGGTGATCACGAGGCTCGCGGCGCTGAAGAACGATCCCGGCAGCGCGCCAACGCCGGTCGCGAACATGTGGTGCACCCACACGCCGAAGCCGAGAATGCCGGTGCTCACCGTGGCCAGCGCCACGTAGGTGTAGCCCACCAGCGGCCGGCGACAGAACGTGGGGAGCGCGTCCGAGACGATTCCCATCGCCGGGAGCACCACGATGTAGACCCACGGGTGCCCGAAGATCCAGAACAGGTGCTGCCAGAGCAGCGGCTGTCCGCCCGCGGCCGTGTCGAAGAAGTGGGTACCGAACCGCCGGTCGAGGTAGAGCATCACGCAGGCCACCGTGAGCGCCGGCAGCGAGAACAGGATCGCGAACGAGGTGGTCGTGGTCCCCCACATGAAGATCGGCAGCCGATCGAGCGACATGCCCGGGGCGCGAAGTCGGAACAGCGTCACCAGAAAGTTGATGGCCCCCACGGTGGTGGAGACCGTGAGAAACACCAGACCGATCGCGTAGAAATCGAGGTTGAGCCCGGGCGAGTAGGCGGCGGTCGTGAGAGGAACGTACGCAAACCAGCCGCCGTCGGGCGCCTGCCCCACCAGGAAGCTCGAGTAGAGGAACAGGCCCGAGCACAGGAAGGTCCAATAGCTCAGCGCGTTGAGTCGGGGAAACGCCATGTCGCGCGCCCCGATCAGGAGCGGCCAGAGGAAATTGCTGAACCCCGAGAGGATGGGCGCGGCGTACCAGAAGATCATGGTCACGCCGTGCATGGTGAACAGCTGGTCGTACTGCTCGGGCGTCAGCAGATGGGTGTCGCCGCGGGCGAGCTGGAGCCGCATCACGGCCGCCTCGAGCCCGCCCACCAGCAGGAACGTCATGGCGGTGACCAGGTAGCGCCTGCCGATGGTCTTGTGATCGACCGAACCCAGCGCGCCCACCAGCCCCGGCCTGGTCTCCCAGATGCGGAGCAGCCGCTCGTGCAGGGAGACGCTGGGAACCGTGGGGGCGAGGGTGGCCATCGGCACGACCTTCAGCGCAGACTGTTCAGGTAGGCGACCAGGTCGTGCAGCTGGTCGGCGCGGAGCGGGACCACCGGCATGATGGTGCCGGGCTTGATGGCCTGCGGGTTGGCAATCCAGCCCGCCAGGTGGCCCGGCGTGTTGGGGAGCGCGCCCGCCGCGAGGGTCCGCCGGCCGGCCAGATGGGTCAGGTCGGGTCCGACGGCCCCGCCGGCGCCGGTGCCGCGGATGGTGTGGCACAGCGCGCAGGCCGATCCGGTGAACACCTGCGCGCCGGCCGCCGCCGCGCCCGTGGGTGCCGCCGCGGG
>DATEJD010000519.1:0-20215 GCA_035278325.1 Gemmatimonadales bacterium
CCCCTGCCCTACCCCGGCTACGCCCTCGGCTCGACGGACGACCTGGCCTCGCTGGCCGAGGAGTGCCACGGTTTGGGCACCGAGTGCCTCACCTTCGTAGCCGACGTGCGGAACGACGCGGCCGTCACCGCGGCGGTCACCGATACCGTTTGCCGCTTCGGCCGGATCGACATCCTGTTCAACAACGCCGGCATCTGCGCGTACGGGCTGGCCCACGAGCTCACCGAGGAGGCGTGGGACGCGATGGTGGACATTAATCTCAAGGGCAGCTGGCTGGTGGCGCGGCGGGTGATTCCGGTGATGATCGCGCAGCGCTCGGGCGTGATCCTCAACAACTCCAGCGTCGCGGGGCTCCGCGGCATGGCCCGGCTCAGTCACTACGCCGCCTCGAAGTGGGGCTTGACCGGCCTCACCAAGTCGTGGGCCATCGAGCTCGCGCCGCACGGCATCCGGGTCAACTCCCTGCACCCCACCGGCGTCAACACCCCGATGAACGACGGTCTCGCCTCGCTCGAGGGGCTCACCCCGGCCGAAATCGCCGAGCGCTCGGCGGGCAATCTGCTGCCGGTGCCGTGGGTGGAGCCCGAGGACGTGGCCGCGGCCGTGTGCTATCTCGCCTCGGACGAGGCACGCTACGTCACCGGCTCGCAGTTCGTCATCGACGCCGGCCTCCTTACCCGGTAGCCCCATGCCCGACGCTCCCCGGCGCCAGTTCGGCTTCGAGACCCGGATGCTCCACGCCGGCCATGTGCCCGACGCGGTGGTCGGCGCGCGCGCCGTGCCGATCTATCAGACCACCTCGTACGTGTTCGACGACGCCGACATGGCGGCGCAGCTGTTCGAGCTCAAGCAGTACGGGAACATCTACACCCGGATCGGCAACCCGACGACGGCGGTGCTCGAGGAACGGCTGGCATCGCTCGAGAATGCCACCGGCGCCGTCGCGGTGGCGAGCGGGATGGCGGCGCAGTTCGTGGCGCTGATGACACTGCTGTCGCCGGGGGACGAGATCGTGGCCTCGTCACATCTCTACGGCGGCACGGTCACCCAGTTCACCCACACCTTCCGCAAGCTCGGCCTCAACGTCTGCTTCGTGGACCCCACCCGCCTGGAGCACTGGGAGCAGGCCATCGGCCCGCGCACCCGCGCGCTCTACGGCGAGACCATCGGCAACCCGCGTGGCAGCGTGCTCGACCTCGAGCCGCTCGCCAAGCTGGCCGCGCACCATGGCATCCCGCTGATCGTCGACAACACGTTCGCGACGCCGTACCTGTGCCGGCCGATGGACTGGGGTGCCACCATCGTGGTGCACTCGGCCACCAAATTCATCGGCGGGCACGGCAACAGCATCGGCGGCGCGGTGCTGGAGTCGGGGCGGTTCGACTACAGCCGGTTCCCGACCATCGCGGACCCGTCGCCGTCCTATCACGGGCTCCGCTTCTTCGACACCTTCGGGCACTACGGCTACCTGATGAAGGTGCGCGCCGAGACGGTGCGCGACACCGGCGCGTGCCTCTCGCCCACCAATGCGTTCCTCCTGCTGCAGGGACTGGAGACGCTGTCGCTTCGGATGGAGCGCCACGCGACTAACGCGGTTGGCGTCGCGCGGTTTTTGCGGGACCACCCGCGCGTCGCGTGGGTGGCCTTCGCGGGGCTGGAGGATCATCCTCAGCACGATCTGGCCCGGAAGTACCTCGGCGGCCGGCCCGGCGCGGTGTTCTCCTTCGGGATCAAGGCGCCCGACGGCGACGGCCGAGCGGCCGGCCGCCGCTTCATCGACGCGCTGCAGCTCTTCTCCCACCTGGCCAACGTGGGTGACGCGCGGAGCCTCGTGATCCACCCCGCCTCGACCACGCACCAGCAGCTGAGCGAGGAGGAGCTCGCGCGCGGCGGCGTGGCGCCCGAGCTGATCCGGCTGAGCGTCGGACTCGAAACCCTGGAGGACTTGCTGTGGGACCTGGATCAGGCCCTGCATGCGACCTTCGCCTGAACACGACGCTCACGGAAGAGGAGCGCCGCCGGTATCAGGACCCGACGGTGATCCGGCGGCTCATCGCCGGCGCGCGCACGGTAGCTATCGTGGGCATGTCGGCCGATCCGCAGAAGGCGAGCTCGTTCGTGGCGAGCTACCTGCAGCACGAGGGCTACCGCATCGTGCCGGTCAACCCACGCGGCGGGCACGTGCTCGGGGAGACGATCTATCCCGACCTGGGCAGCATCCCGATTCCCGTCGACATCGTGGACGTGTTCCGGCCGCCCGCCGAGGCGCCGATCTTCGCTCGGCAGGCGGTAGCAATCGGGGCTAAGGCGCTGTGGCTCCAGCTTCGGATCGTGAGCTTCGAGGCGGCGGAGATCGCGGCCGCGGCCGGCCTCGATGTGGTGATGGACCGCTGCCTCAAGATGGAGCACGGGCGGTTCAACGGGACGCTGCACTGGGGCGGGATGAACACCGAGATCATTTCGGCGAGGAAGGCGAGGCTGGCGCCGGCGGGGGCACCGCCGGGGCGGCGGTGAGCTCACGGCCCGGCGGACTGCATCGTCGCCTCCCCGAACGTGAACGACCCCGTCGAGGACCTGAGTTCGCGCG
Source organism: Gemmatimonadales bacterium (assembly GCA_035278325.1). Lineage (GTDB taxonomy): Bacteria > Gemmatimonadota > Gemmatimonadetes > Gemmatimonadales > GWC2-71-9 > CAVVWJ01. The sequence goes on from DATEJD010000519.1 coordinate 2,588, forward strand.
CCCCATCAGCGCGCGCTCCCTCAGGCAGGGATAGGCTCGAGCTTTTGGATCTTCTTGGCCTCCGGCGATCGCTCGGCATGCCATAGATCCCAGTCCTGCTGCAAGCCGAGCCAGAAATCGGCAGACATACCCAGTACTCGGGCGAGCCGCAGCGCCGTGTCCGGCGTGACCCCGCGCTTCCCATGAATCACCTCGTTCAGCCGCGGGTACGAGACCCCGATCCGCGCGGCGAACTCCGTCTGGCTGATGTTCCGGGGCTTCAGGAACTCCTCCCACAGCATCTCGCCGGGGTGCGTGGGAGGACGGTTCGTTGGCAACTTACGCATACAACCCTCGGGGCGCGCGGCCGCGAAAGGGAGTTCCTACCAGACGGGCCTAGTGATAGTCCGTGATTTCCACGTCGTGGACGCCGTCGTCCGCCCACCGAAAGCAAATGCGGTACTGATCGTTGATGCGAATACTGTGCTGCCCCTCGCGGTCCCGGTGCAACGCTTCAAGGTGATTGCCAACGGGGATGCCCAGCTCCTCCAGCATGGTGACGCGGTTGATCTGATCGAGCTTCCGCGCGGCGACCCTCCACAGCTTGAGCGGGAGCACCTTTGCCGCCTTCTTATTTTGCACTCCGTTGAACACGTCCTCCGACTGCTGGTTCCGAAACGACCGAATCATGGGGCATCCCTGGGGTCCTGCCAGTCCCGGGCGATCCGCCCGAACTATCGACCACCTTGGCCGGGAATATAACGAATAACGTTATACGTGTCAAGTTTGCTAGGGCACGCAGCGCCCCTTCCCAGGGATCGACACGAGGCCTCGTGGTGCAAGCTGTTGAATCGCGCCCGCGAACCGCTGGGTCTTCTCGGAGAGACCTCCCCCTGGCTTGGAGGGCTGACGGCAGGGCTCGGGTACTACTTTAGTGCGGGAGGCGTAACCTGTTCGGGGGTGCGGGAGTGCCCGAGGCGAGAGTCGAACTCGCACGGGGTTGCCCCCGGTGGATTTTGAGTCCACTGCGTCTGCCATTCCGCCACTCGGGCCTGCGGTATCTTCGCCGTCCGAGGCTCCTACCGCAAGCCGCCGTGCAGCCGTCTATATTGCGCGACTCGGTATCCGAACGCCGCGCGTCGACGCCCTGTTCCCTGCCTGCTCTGGAAAAATCGCCGTGCCCAACGTCCATCAGCGCAGCTTCCACCCCTGGCACGATATCCCCACCGGCCCCAGCCCGCCGGCCGAAGTCACCGCCGTCATCGAGATTCCCACCAACGAGCGCAACAAGTACGAGCTCGACAAGGAGCTCGGCGTGTTCCGGCTCGACCGGGTGCTGCACAGTGCGGTGCACTACCCGGGTGACTACGGGTTCCTGCCCCGCACGCTCGGCGATGACGGCGATCCGCTCGACGTTCTCGTGCTCATGACCATTCCCGTCTTCACCGGCTGTTTGGTCAACGTGCGGCCGATCGGGCTGTTCCATCTGGTCGACCGCGGCGCGGCCGACGAGAAGGTGCTCGGCGTACCGGTGGGTGATCCCTACTCCGAGGGGCTCAACGATCTCGGCGACATCCCACAGCACTATCTCAAGGAGATCGAGCACTTCTTCCAGGTCTACAAGGATCTGGAGGGAACGCGGACGGTGACGCGCGGGTTCGAGGGCGCGGAGGCGGCGAAGGGAGCGATCATGGAAGCGATGGAGGCATACGGGAGGAGGTTCGGGTAGGGGGCGTGGGCATGTCCAGGACGAACCCTCATCCCGAGCGAAGCGAGGGATGAGGAGCCCTACACGTACCCGTCGCCTTCCCTCTCCCCCCGCAACGACACCGGCGGCCCCAGAATCTCCCGCCACACCACTGCCTCCCGAAGCTGCCTGGCCGTGTACGCCCGCGTCGCGGTCTTGTCCGCCGGCTCCTGCCGGATCCGCGCCTCGAACGCCTGGTGATCGGCCTCGGACAGCGGCCGTTGGTTGGCCTCGGCCGCCGCGATGCGCTGCTCGGCCACGCGCTCGGCCTCATCGTCGAGATCGCTCACGGCGCCCTCGCCGGACTCCACTTCCAGGCTTCGGGCTTCGGTAGGGACCAGCGATTCGCCCTTCTTCGCCGGCTTGCCCGGCGCCGAGGGTCGGGCGGGCGGCAGAGTCCGGATGGTCGGGCGCTTGCCCTGTTGGCCACCCTGGTCGAGCGTACGGCCGAGCTCGCGCAGCAGCTGCTCGAGCTGCGACCCCTCGCGCTGCGTGGCATCGAGCGGCGGCCCGCCACCCGGCGACTGGGCCGAGCCAGGCAACCGGGCCGACGCCGGCTGCCGCGGCCGGGCGCCTTCCGGCGGTCGAGATGAGCCCGAACGTCCCGAGGGCGGCTTTCCCGAGCCACCAGTGGGCCGGCTCCCGCCCTTCCGGAGCGTGTTGAGCACGACCCACATGAGGCCCAGCACGACCAGCGGCCCGACCTCCATCGTCAGCTCCCGCTGCCGGTGGCCGGTGCGCTGTCGCCACCCGCGATCGCGGCCCGCATCGTGGTATCGGCCTGGACGTTCCGATAGCGCTGATAGTCCATCACCCCGAGGTTGCCGCTCCGGAACGCCTCCGCGATGGCGAGCGGCACCTGCGCCTCCGCCGCGATGACCTTGGCGCGCTGGCTCTGTGCCTCGGCCTTGAACTCCTGCTCCATCGCCACGGCCAGTGCCCGCCGCTCCTCCGCCTTGGCCTGCGCGATCCGCTTGTCGGCCTCGGCTTGATCGGTCTGCAGCTCGGCGCCGATGTTCTTGCCCACGTCCACGTCGGCGATGTCGATCGAGAGGATCTCGAACGCCGTGCCGGCGTCGAGGCCCTTCGAGAGCACCGTCTTCGAGATGAGATCCGGATTCTCCAGCACCGCCTTGTGCGAGGCCGCCGAGCCGATCGTGCTCACGATGCCTTCGCCCACCCGGGCGAGAATGGTCTCCTCGCCCGCGCCACCGACCAGCCGATTGATGTTGGCCCGCACGGTGACCCGCGCGAGCGCGAGCAGCTGGATGCCGTCCTTGGCCATCGCCGCCACCTTGGGCGTCGTGATCACCTTCGGGTTCACGCTCACCTGCACCGCCTCGAACACGTCGCGGCCGGCCAGGTCGATGGCCGTCGCCTGCTTGTAGGTGAGCGCGATGCCGGCCTTGTCCGCCGAAATGAGCGCGTTCACCACCCGATTCACGTTCCCCCCCGCGAGGTAGTGCCCCTCGAGGTCGTTCACGTTCAGTTGAATCCCCGCCTTGTGGCCGCTGATGAGCGGCAGCACGATGGCCCGAGGGTCCACCCGGCGAAACCGCATGCCGAACAGCGTGAAAAACGAGATCCGGACGCCGGAGAATAGGGCCGTGAGCCACAGGCCGAAGGGGATGAACTGGAAGAAGATCACCAGGATGATGACGGCGATGAACGCCAACGCCAGCACCACACCCAGGCTCAACGTCGTTTCATCCACGGGAAAATCCTCGAGGTGAAAGAAGGAATGCTTTACTGAAGGCTGCGCACCACGTGGCGGTAGCCCTCGCTCCGCACCACGCGCACCGCGCGGCCTTGTGCCACGTACTCGCCCTCGGTGACGACATCGACCCGCTCGGGCCCGATCTGCGCCATGCCGGCTGGCCGCAGGTCCGTCAGGGCGACGCCGTCCAGGCCGACCAGATCGTGCCGCGGCGCGGCCGCGATGTACCCGTCCGCCTGATGGGCCCCGCCGCGGAGAAACAGGCCGGTGAATCGCCCGCTGTTAGGCAGGTGCCGCAGCCAGGCGTAGATCACGGCCGCGCTGATCGCGATGCTCACGCCGAGTGCCATGAACGCCTGCGTGATGTCCGCCGCGGTGGGATTGGGTCCAATCATGGCGAGCATCATCGCCGCGAACAGGGCCACGATGCCGAGGATTCCCGCGGCGCCGAACCCGGGCAGGATGAACACCTCGATGCAGATGGCCACGACCCCGATTCCGAGCAGGATGACCTCCTGCCAGCTGCCCAGCCCGACCATGAAGCTCGAGACGAAGAACAGCCCGAGCGACACGAGGCTCACCAGCCCGCCGATGCCGAACGCGCCGGTCTTGACCTCGAACACGAGGCCGAGAACCCCCAGCGACAGGAGCAGCGGAGAGACGAGCGGGTTGGCCAGGAACCGGAACACCGGCTCCAGCCAGTCGGGCGGGACCATCAGCACGTATGCCTCCGGCGACCAGCAAGCCGCGGGCCGCGGGTGAACCGCAGTGTGAGCGTCACGGCCGGCCATCGGCGCATCGGGAGGCTCTGGAAGAGGACACCCTGAATCTACCGCCGTCGATGTCAGCGTTCCATGAAGGGCCTTCGCCGGCGGAACTCCTGGACGCGGTTGGTCAGGCGATCTCGGAGGAGCATGAGCTTGGCTCGCTGGACCGGGTCGAGGTACCGGGCCAGCTCGCGCTGCTCGTCGCGGAAGCTCTCGGCGTAGCGCACCCTGACGTCCAGCAGCGCATCGGTGAGCCGCGCCACGCTGTCGGGCGTGGCGGCGAGCCCCGGCCGAAGCTGCCCGCCCAGGGCCTGTCGGAGGATTCGTTGGCGCGCTTCCAGCTCGCGCCGGCGGCCGGCGTAGGTCCCGACCGTGGCACGAAGCCGCTCTATCTGATCCGGTGTGAGCTTGAGGTCCTGCTGGATGCGCTCCGCGAACCGCTCCCGCACCCGGCGGCGGAGCTCCTCCAGGCCCGGCCGGCCGGGCCCGGGCTCCTGCGCCTGCACCAGCGTCGCGACTCCCGGCGTCGCGACTCCCGCCAGCGCGGCCGTCAGCATCATGCCCCAGAACGCGCGCATCAGCCCTCCATTCCGGCGAGCACCTGCTCCAGCTCCCGATCGCCGGATTCATCGGGTTGCAGGTCGTCGGCGCCGACCTGGGCCAGCGGCTCGTCGAGCGTCCGCAGGATCGAGTCGAGCGCTTCGGCGGGCAGGCTGTCGAGGCCAGGGATAGGCAGATCGAGGGTGGGAGCGCCAGGCGGTGCCTGCGCCACGCTCGGCTGCGGACTCGACTGGACCTGCGTGTCCGGCAGCGACTCGGCAGGTGTGGTGGCGATTGGTGTCGGCGCCGGCATGGTCGATCCACCCGGCTGAGTCACGCGTCCACCGCGGTTGGCCCAGACCGCCAGGATCACTATCGCCGCGGCCGCGAGGCCCGCCATGACGACGATCCGGCGCGTTTTGACGTTCGCGGTCGCGCGCGCGCGCCGAGCCCGTTCGGCCGACAGCGCGGCGACGCGCTCCGGGTCAATCGCGGGAAGCCTCTCGCCCAGCCGGCTGGCGGCGGCGACCAGGGCCCACTCCGCCCGGCAGTCGGCGCAGGCGGCAAGATGGCGTTCGTCCTCGGGCCTCCACCGGGCTCGCCCGAGCGCGACGTCGGGCATCCGGTCGGACAGGTGCGTGCATGGGGTCATCGGACCAGCTCCTTCAGGCGCTTCACCGCATGATGGTAGTGCACCCTGGCCGCACCAGGCGTGGTGCCAAGCGCGGCGGCGATCTCCTCGTAGTCCGAGCCCTGCTGCACCCGCAGCAGGAACACCTCGCGCTGGAGCCGTGGCAGCCGGGCCAGCCCAGAGCGCAGGCGCTCCTCGGCCTCCGAGGCCATCAGATCGCCTTGCGGGTCGGCGTGGTCGGCCACGTCGCGGTCTTCCAGCGAAAGCATCTTCCGACCTTTGGCCTTCCTGAACTCATCTCGCAGCAGGTTGCCGCCAATGGTGAACAGCCAGCTCCGAAGCGAGCCCTCGGCCCGCCATGTGTCGAGACCGCGAAACGCCCGGAAGAAGGTCTCCTGGATCAGATCGTCCACGTCCGCGGCCGGGGCGCCGGACCCATACAGGAAGCGCCCCAGGGCGCCGGCATGCCGCCGTACCAGCTCGGTGGCGGCCTGCTGGTCGCCGTGCCGGTAGGCGGCCGCAAGCGCCGCATCTGTGGGAGGATCGGGCGTCGGCGTGGCGCTCATCCAGATCGGGCGGACGGACCCTGGGCGGGTCCGTTAAGCCGGGCTACCTTTGGGCCATGCGACGCACACACGTCATCGCCCACCGCGGGGCGTCGGGCTACGAGTACGAAAACTCGCGGGCGGCCTTCCGCCGCGCCGTCATGCTGGATGCCGACGGCGTCGAGCTCGACGTGCACGCGACGCGCGACGGAGCCATCGTCGTGCACCACGACGCGGAGCTCCCGGGCGTCGGGCCCATCGCGCTGCTCAGCGCGACCGAGGCCCGGCAAGTCCGGATCCGCAATGGCGAGACGCTTCCGCTGCTGCAGGAAGTCTTGGATCTCGTCGGTGATCACAATGTCTGGGTGGAAGTGAAGACGCTGCCCTGCGAGCACGATGCGGCGCTGCTCGCCGTGCTCGATGCCGGTCCGGCGCCGCACCGCTACGCGGTGCACAGCTTCGACCACCGCATCGTGCGCCGGCTGGGCGAGGCGCGTCCGGAGCTGCCGCGTGGCATTCTGCTGTCGGCCTATCTGGACGATCCGGTGTCCGCGCTTCGCGCCGTCGGCGCCACCACGCTGTGGCAGGAGTGGCAGCTCGTAGATCAGGCCCTGGTCGAGGCGGTGCATGCCGCGGGGTGCCGCATCCACGCCTGGACGGTGAATGAGGTGGGCGACCTCGAGCACCTCGTGCGGCTGGGCGTGGACGGGCTTTGCGGCAACTATCCGGATCGGATCCGCGTGGCCATCGCGGCCCGCGGCGGGATGACCGCGAGGGTGTGAGCCGGCTTAGACCGGTGTCCCAGCAGCCGGCCGAGGCGGCTCGCCGGCGGCGGACTCGGAGGGCGGTGCCCCACCCGCGGCCGACTTGGAGGGGCGCTGGCGCCGGGCCTCCTCGAGCTGACGGTCCAGCCTGGAGAGCTCGGCCTCGAGGTCGTCCAGCCGGAGCAGCAGCGCGTCGGTCCGCCGCACCTCAATCTCGCCGCCCCGCTCCCGCTTATGGATCAGCAGGCCCAGATCGCGCGCGGCATTGTCGCGCTTCCGGCGGATCCGCATCAGCTCGATGTGCAGCTTCCCCTCGTCAAGCGCCGCCTGTGCCTTCTTGCCGAATGCCTCGAGCTCATGATTGAGCCGATCGAACAGCGTGGACCTGACCATTACAGCCTCCCGACAGGTGGTCGCGCATGACGGAGCACCCTAATTGGATGTTTCCCCCCGGGTCGTCCGTCGCGCCGTTCCCTGAAGTATAGGCACGAAAAAGGGGCGCGGCCCGAGGCCGCGCCCCTTCCAGCAGACTGGTGCCGCCTCAGGAAGCTGCCGTTTCCGCGACCGGGTAGACCGACACCTTCTGCCGGTCCTTGTCCTTGTACTCGAACTTGACCACGCCGTCGATGACCGCGAACAGGGTATCGTCGTTGGCGCGCCGGACGTTCTTGCCCGCGTGGAACTTGGTGCCCCGCTGCCGGACCAGGATGTTGCCCGCGACCACCTGCTCGCCGCCGTAGCGCTTGACGCCGAGGTACTTGGGATTGCTGGTCCGCCCGTTTCGGCTGGAGCCTACGCCTTTCTTGTGTGCCATGGGTGCCTCAGCCGAGGGTAAGATCGGTGATGCGGACTTCGGTGTACTTCTGCCGATGCCCGGTCTTCCGGCGATAGTTCTTCCGCCGCTTGAACTTGAACACGTAGATCTTGGGCTCCTTGCCCACGCCCACGACTTCACCCACGACCTTGGCGCCGGACACGAGCGGTGTCCCGGCCTTGATGGTCTGCCCGTCGGAGCTGAGCAGCACCTCGTCGAAGGTGACCTTGGCGCCTGCCTCGGCGTCCATGAGCGGAAGCCGGATCGTCTTGCCCTTTTCGGCCCGGAACTGCTTGCCCGAGGCCCGGAAAATCGCGTACATGGGTGCCCGTTTACTGGGTTAAGAACGGCGTTAGCCCGTAAACCTAGATGGTGGATGGGGTTGGCGCAAGGGGGCGGACGGAAAGACGGAAAGACGGAAAGACATGACGGGTGCCTCATCCCGCGGGAGCGCAAGCGACCGAGCCAACTCGCCGGCGAATGGCTCGAGCCGTTCGCGGGCAGATCCCTCGCTTCGCTCGGAATGAGGCGCATGGCCCGTTGTCCCTTACGGTCCTTCCGTCTGTCCGTCCTTCCGTCCTACCGCTAGCTCACGCGACAGCGTAGAGCTCCGTCACGTCGCGCCCAGCCGGCCGGCTCATGAGCCGGAACTCGTCCAGCCGCATCATGGGGTCGTCGCGCAGCTCGAGGTCCAGGCCGGTGAGCTTGGAGAGCGTCTGGAGCAGCTTGGGCTCCTCCTCGAGCAAGTACAGCGCCACCTCCGGGTGGAGCCGCACCGTGAGCTGGCGTTCGCGGTGCTCGTGGCCGGCGCGCTTGAGGGCGCGCTCGAGGCGGCGGGCCACCACCTCGGGAGTGAACACCCGACCGGTGCCGGCGCAGGTCGGGCAGTCGGTGGTCATCGAGTGCCACAGCGACGGACGCACGCGCTGCCGGGTCATCTCCACCAGGCCGAGCTCGGAGACGGCCAGTGCCTTGGTCCGGGCGCGATCGCGGCCCAGATGGGTGCGCAGCTCCTGCAGCACCTTGTCCCGGTTGGACCGGGTCTCCATGTCGATGAAGTCGCACACGATGATGCCGCCGATGTCACGCAGGCGGATCTGGCGGGCGATCTCCCGGGCTGCCTCGAGGTTGGTCCGGAGAATCGTCTTCTCCGGGTCCTTCTTGCCGGTGTAGCGCCCGGTGTTGACGTCGATGCTGACCAGCGCCTCGGTGGGCTGGATGATGAGCGAGCCGCCGGTGGGCAGCTCGACCCGCGCCTTGAACAGGTCGCGGATCTCCGACTCGATGTCGAACTTGTCGAACAGCGGGGTGGGCTCGTTGTACAGGTGCACCCGGCTGATGAGATCGGGGTCGATCTGGCCGAGGTACTGCTCGATCTCGTTGTAGAGCTCCCGCGAGTCGACGTGCAGCGCGTCGACCTTGGCGCTGAACAGGTCGCGGATGATGCCGCGGGTGAGGCTGGTCTCGCGCTGGAGCAGCGCCGGGGCGCGCCGGACGAAGGTCTTCTTCCGGTTGATCTTTCGCCACAGGGCCAGGAGCGAATCGATCTCGCGGCGGAAGTGCTCCTCGGTCACCCCTTCGGCCACCGTGCGCACGATGACGCCGCCGGCATCCTTGGGGAGCAGCTTGGTGACCATCTCCCGCAGCTTGGCCCGCTGCTCCCGGCTCTCGATCTTGCGGCTGACGCCGACCTTCGAGGCGTACGGCATGTACACCAGGAACCGGCCGGGCAGCGAGATCTGGGCGGTGACGCGGCAGCCCTTGGTGCTGATCGGCTCCTTGGTCACCTGGACCGGGAGGGTCTGACCCTTCTTGAGGATGTCCTGGATGTTGGGGAGCGGACGGCGGGGCGAGATCTCGCGCTGGCGCGCTTCACCGCTGGCGACGGAGCGCTCACCGGTGGCGGTCGCCACCGCGTTGCGGCCGCGGCGGCGGCGATCGCGGCCCCGCCAGCCGCCCTTGCGTTCCCCCTGCCCGTCCTCGCTGCTCACGGGCTCGCCGGCGGCAACCGGCGGATCCTCGGTGGCCGATTCCTCTTCGGCCTCTTCGACCGGGTCCTCGTCCTCGTCCGGCTCGAGCAGATCCGAGGCGTGGAGGAAGGCGCTCTTCTCCTGACCGATGTCGACGAACGCCGCCTGGATGCCGGGCAGCACCGCCTCCACTCGACCCAAGTAGATGTCGCCGACCGTGCGCCGGTGATCCGGCCGGTCCACGAGCAGCTCCACCAAACGGTCATCTTCCAGGATGGCCACGCGGGTTTCCCGCTGGCTCCCGTTGATCAGGATCTCGCGCTTCAAATGATGCCCTCAGCCGCGGCGGCCGCGGCGGCCGCGGCGTACCTCGCGCCGTCGCGGCACGCTGGGAAGAATCGTCCTCACACAAACGCGCCGGCTCGGGGACGTGCCCGATCAGGAACACACGTGAGCCCGCGAAACCGGCGCGTCAGACCTGCGCCAATTATATGTCGCGATAGGGTTTAGGGCAACTCAGTCGACCACCTGGCCGAGGATCTGACGGGCGATGACCATGCGCTGGATCTCGCTCGTCCCCTCGCCGATCTCGCACACCTTGGCATCGCGCATCATCCGCTCGACCGGGTACTCCGTGGTATACCCGTATCCGCCGAAGATTTGTACGGCCTTGGTGGTGGCCCGCATGGCCAGCTCCGAGCAGAACAGCTTGGCCATGGCCGCCTCCTTCTTGAATGGACGGCCGTTCTGTTTGAGCCACGCGGCATGGTACAGCAGATGGGTGCCGGCCTCGATCTCGAGCGCCATGTCGGCCAGCTGGAAATTGACCCCCTGGAAGCTGCCGATGGGACGCCCGAACTGCTTCCGGATGCCAGCGTAGCGCAGCGCCTCGTCGTAGGCGCCTTCGGCGATCCCCAGCGACAGAGCGGCGATCCCGATGCGGCCGGCGTCCAGTGTCTTGAGGAAGTTGATGAAGCCCTGCCCCGGCGTGCCGAGGACGTTCTCCTTGGGCACCACGGCGTCCTCGAATATCAGCTCCCGCGTGTCGCTCGCGCGCCAGCCCATCTTCTCCTGCTTCTTCCCCGCCCGTACCCCGCGCGTCTTGGGCAGGTCGGCGGCGTGCCCGACGCCGAGCGTGCGGGTCTGCTCGAGGTCGACGGTGTCCTTGGTGACGATGAAGCTGGTGATACCTTTGTTCCCCCGCCCCGGCTCGGTGCGCGCCGTGACCGAGAAGATCTCGCCCACGCCGGCGTGGGTGATAAAGATCTTGGACCCATTGAGCAGGTAGTGGTCGCCCTTGTCGACCGCGGTGGTCGCGGTGCCGCCGGCGTCGCTGCCGGCGCCGGGCTCGGTGAGGCCGAAGCCGCCCAGCACCCGGCCGCTCGCGAGCAGCGGCACGTAGCGGCGCCGCTGCTCCTCGGTGCCGAACTCGACGATGGGCGACGTGCCGAGGTTGGTGTGCGCGCTGATGGTGAGGGCGTGGCTCGCATCCACCTTGGCCATCTCGTGAATGGTGATGTAGTACGAGAGCTGGTCCATCCCGGCGCCGCCCAGCTCCTCGCTCCACGGGACGCCGAGCAGTCCCAGCTCGCCCATCGCCTTGATGTTGTCCCAGGGAAACGTGGAAGTCCGGTCCAGCTCGGCCGCGACCGGCGCGATGCGGCTGTGCGAGAACTCGCGGACCATCTCGCGCACCTGATGGTGGTGCTCCGTGAAGTACAGGGAATCGTCCATGCGCCCGTCGGGATGAGGTGAGAGATCGGTCCGGTCACCGCCGCTAGCTTCGGCGAAACTCCCGCAATGCCGTCCGCCCGGCCTGGGTAACGTAGCATGGCCCGGTGTCGCCCGAGGCGTCGGTGGAGGCCACGCTTCGCTCCGGCATGTCGATCAGGCCGCGCTCGCGGAGGCCTCGTAGTCGCTGAAGCAGGGCTTCGAAGCTCTGCCGCCCGAGATCGCCGACCGTGCCGGGGCGGAACATCCGCTCGCCAGCGCCGATGCGCTCCAGGATCTCGGCGTCGGCCTGATCCACGGGCGGAAAATAATGATCGGGCCCGTGCGCCGCGACGATGCGGAGCAGCTCCTTGCCGTACTTGGCGCGGCCGCGCGGGCCGAGGCTGGCGAGACTGGGCGTCGCCGCGCTGGCGAGGGCGTCCAACGCGGCGTTGCCAAGGACGGCGTACTCGGGGACACCGGCCTCACGGGCCGTGCGCCGCCGCCAGGCTTCCAGGGCACAGCGCCGCGCGGTGACGGGATGCGCCTCAGGCGGAGCGGAGCCTGGCCCGAGCGCACGGAGGATTGCGCCGCCCCATCGAACCGCCAGCGCGGGCCCGACCCCGGGGACGTCCGCCAGCGCGGCGGCGTCGGCCGGTGGCCGGCGCGCGAGCAACAGCAGGACCTCGGGCTCGAGGAGCGCCGCCCCCCAGGCGCCCCGGCACGTACCCACCGCGGCCCGTAGTCGCGTGAGGCGCCCGACGACCTCCGGGCCGTCCTCCGGAGCCGGCATGGGCTTGCGACGGCAGCGGTCGCAGCCGGCGCAGTGCTCGAGCCGTTCCCCGAAGTAGCCGACCAGCATCCTCCGGCGACACCCCCGCCCCGTGGCGTAGGCCTCGACCGCCGCGATCCGAGCCTCGGCGCTCGCGCGGCGCCGCGCCACGGCGGACCAGTCGACCCAGCCACGCTCGGGATGGAGCTCACGCTTCAATCGCTCGGCCGACGCACGCACATTGGCGGCGATACCAGCCGCGTCGGGCTCCCGCCAGAGACGCTCGAGGAGCTTGCGAGGTGGAAACGTGACGTCGAGCTGGCGCCGGTGGAGCTCCGCATCTCCCTTGCGCCAGATCAGCACGCAGCGCGCGAACTCACCGTCGCGGCCGGCGCGACCGGCCTCCTGGTAGTAGGCCTCGGGCGTGGCCGGCAGGGTCCAGTGCACCACCATCCGGATCTGCGGCTTGTCGATGCCCATGCCGAAGGCACAGGTGGCGACGATGACATCGAGCCGGTCGTCGAGGAACGCGTCCAGCGTGCTGGCGCGCCGTTCCCGCGTGAGTCCCGCATGGTAGGGCGACGCCCGGTGCCCGGCGCGGACCAGCGTCCGTGCCACGGCTTCGGTGACGCTCCGAGTCGGCGCGTAGACGATGACCATCCGGTCGTCGTGGGCCAGCAGGCGCACCAGTGCGTGCACACGGTCTCGTTCGGTGCGCACCGGAACGACGCCGAACCACAGGTTGGCCCGGTCGAAGGAGCCGAGATGCTCATCGTACCGCCCGCTCCTGAAGCGGAGGGCCCCGATAATGTCCCGGCGAACCTCGGGCGTGGCGCTCCCGGTGAGCGCCACCGCTGGCGGCCGACCGAGCCGATACCGCGCGGCTCCAAGCGTGCGATAGCTGGGACGAAAGTCGTGCCCCCACTCGGCGATGCAGTGGGCCTCGTCCACGGCGAGGAGCGCGGGCCGGATGGCCTTGGCCTGAAGCTCCGGGGCGAGGCGGGTGAGCCGCTCGGGAGAGACGTAGAGCAGCCGGAGCTGGCCGGCTTCGAGCAGGCCCCAGATGCGCTCCCGCTCGGATTCCGCGATGCCGCTGTGCAGGGACGCGGCCGGGATGCCGCGGGCCACGGCCGCGGCCACCTGGTCCTGCATGAGCGCGATGAGCGGTGACACGACCAGCGTGAGGCCGCCCAGGACCAGCGCGGGAACCTGGAAGCACACCGACTTTCCGCCGCCGGTGGGCAGGACGGCCAGGGTGTCTCGCCCGGCCAGGACTGACCGGACAACAGGGACTTGGGCCGGCCGGAAATCAGCGTGGCCGAAGTGGTCGTGCAGCAGGCGGCGGGCGTGATCGAACGACTCGGCCATGTGTCAAGCTGACTTCCCCCGACAGAACGCCCGCATCCTTCTGTCCCATAGGCCATCCCGGACACGCGAAAGGCCGCCCGGTCACCCGAGCGGCCTTCAGGTCGCGCCTACGTTGGGTCAGGTCCCCGTGCCGCCGCCGCCGAAGCGCACGCCGACGTTGATCGGGATGTAGTGGAAGTCCGTGCCGGTGACGAACACGTTATGGAACCGGCCCTCGACGAAGAACGAGGCGGACGAGGTGCCGAAATTGAAGCCGGCCCCGCCGTTGATCCCGAACTTCGTGGTCGAAGGTGACGGCCCGACATTCGGCTTGGCCTTCAGGTTATAGACGCCGCCGCCGCCGATGAGATAGGGCCGGAACCTGCTGGTCTCGGACGTCTTGAACTCGTACACCACGTTGGCGGTGCCGTTGATGACCTGCTCGTGACCGCCGCTGGGGTCGAATCCCATATGGTTGTACGACCCGTCGACCTGGAACCCCACCGGGCTGGCTGCCGGGAAAAACTGAACCAGTGCGGTCCCGTCCCAACCGGTCTTGAGGCCGTCGCTCGTGGAGCCGCTCGGGATCGCGACGCCTCCACTAACACCGAACCGGACCGGGGTTTGCGCGTGCACGTTCGCTGCATGCAAGCCCAACCCTAACCCGACGGCCACCACCGCCCTAGCTATGCCCCGCATACTGCTCCTCCTTGTCAGTTGGAACGCTTTGGAGAAGACGATCCGTCCTGAATCCTGCACTGGACGGCTCGGCGACAAACTAGCGGCTGGCAATACGCGGGCCATGTGACTGCGGTCACATTGGCCCTGGGAAGCGGGGCTGAGTCACCCCGAACGAAGTGAGGGGGCATGCCCCAACGCATGCCCCCTTCGCTTCGCTCAGGGTGACTCAACCCCGTCTTCAGGCCGACTCAATTCCGTCTTTGGATCAGGCGAACGATCAGGGAGCCGATGAGCAGGGCGATGGCGACCCAGCCCAGGCGGTGATCTTCGAGCGCGATCGCGAGCACCGCCACGGCGAATCCGGCCAGGGCCAGCCCGATGCGGAGAGCAGTGAGTGTCACCGCTTGAGAAATTGCTCCAGCGCCGCACGGAAGTCCGGGGTCTGGCGCGCCGCAGCGTTGACCCGGGCGCCCAGATTGATCCCGTCGTCGAGCGACCTTCCGTCGAGCTGATAGAAGAGCTGCTTGGTGAGCGCCAGGGCCGACATGCTGGCGCCGGCGAGTTCGGCGAGCAGTGTACCGGCTTCGCGGTCGAGGTCAGCGTCCGGCACCACCCGGGTGAGCAGGCCCAATACCTGGGCCTCACGCGCGCTCATCACTCGGCCGGTCAGGACCAGGTCGAGCGCCGCTTTCTCCCCGACGGCTCGCCGCAACAGGGTCATGACCATGGCGGGAACGAAACCGCGCTGAATCTCCGGGTAGCCCAGTTGTGCGCCTTGAGCGGCGATGGCCAGGTCGCACGCGGTGACCAGGCCCGCGCCGCCCGCGAGCGCGCGGCCCTGCACTACCGCGACCACCGGCTTGGGGAGCCGCCGCATCCGACTGAACAGCGTGCCCAACCTGAGCGCCGCGGCTTCGTTCTCACCGGGCGGCAGGTCGGCCGAGGCGAGCAGCTCGTCGAGGTCGGCACCGGCGCAGAAATCTTTCCCGGCGCCGCGCAGCGCCACCACTCGGACGTCGGCGTCCAGGTCGGCGCGCTCGAGTCCCGCGTGCAGCGCCTCGATGAGCGCGCCGCTCAGCGCGTTGCGCTTGTCGGGGCGGTCGAGCGTGAGAGTGAGGACGCCGCCCTCGACCTGAGCTCGCAGCGGCGGCGGGCCGGCGCTCATCGGTGCTCGATACGGCGCGCCAGCGCCACCGGCACCGGGATCTCCATCCGGAGCAGCGCCGTCGAGTAGACCTTGCCTTGCGCGTCGGTCTTGAGCGACAGCGTGCCGCCGCCGTCCAGCGCGTCATGCAGCAGGAAGTTGAGCGCGTGGAGATTGGGCAGCTCGAAGCGCTCGACGGTGCTCACCATACCCTTGAAGTGGCGGGCCACCCGGGGCACGGTCACCTCGCGAACCAGCAGATCGTAGTACGCCGGGTCGAGCGCGATCAGGCCCACGTTGGCGGTGTTCCCCTTGTCGCCCGAGCGCGCGTGGGCCAGGTAACGAAGCTGGAGCGGCCGGGTGGCCGGACGGGAGGCGCGCTTGGCGGTTCGGGCCACGTCAGGCCTCCAGGATCTCGACCCGCACGTGCGGCTCGATCTCGCGCCGGTCGATCAGCGCGGGCCAGTAGGCCACGATCTCCTCGACGGCCGGCCGGCCGCCGGCAAAGCCGGTGACGCTGGGTGGACCGGTGAGCACCAGCGGCGCGATCTCGCGGGTGAACCGCTCCACGGGGGCGCGCTCGCGCGCCCGCACACCGATCCGGAGCTGCACCTCCGGCAGATCGGCGCTGGGCGATCCGCTCAGCCGGCCATGGGTCGCGTCGGCGCCTACGTACTCGGTCAGGATCTGGTCGTACCGCAGGCCGAGGTCGGTAAGGCGCTGGCGCAGCACGCGGTCCGCGGCCTTGGCTTTGTCGTACGCCTCGGGCCAGGCGTAGACCAGCGTGCCCACGGCCTTGTAGCCCCAGAAATAGGCGATGGACACCTTGAGCATCGGCGTGCGCGGCCCGCCGCGGATGCCGCTCACACGGACGCGATCGCGCCCGGCCTGGCGCAGCTGGATCGTGGTGAAATCCGCGACACCGTCGGGCGTGATGTAGCTGCGGGGGTTGCCCATCTCGTAGACCAGCTGCTCCGTGACCGACGCGACCGACACCACGCCACCGGTTCCATCGTGCTTGGTGACGATGAAGCTGCCGTCGGGCGCCGCCTCCACGATGGGAAAGCCGGGATCGGCCAGGCCTTTCACGCTGCGCCAGTTCTTGAGCAGGTTCCCGCCCGACGCCTGCGCCCCGCACTCGATGATATGGCCCGCCACGGTGCCCGCCGCCACCTTGTCCCAGTCGTCCGGCGACCAGCCGAACTCGTGAAAGATGGGCCCGAGCGTGAGGCCGGTGTCCGTCACCCGTCCGGTGACGACCACGTCGGCGCCGCCGCGGAGCGCCTCGACGATCGGCGCCATGCCGAGGTACGCGTTGGCCGACAGCACCTTGTCGCGGATGTCGGTCAACGGGCGGCCGGTCTCCATGTCCGCGAGCGGGTGACCGCGCGCGATGAGCTCGTCGAGCCGGCCCAGCATATCGTCGCCCGAGACGAGCCCGACCTTGACGCGTCGCGGCAACCCGAGCCTGCGCGCCGCGGCCAGCACCGCTTCCGCGCAGCCGCGCGGGTTCACCCCGCCGGCGTTGGAGGTGACCCGGATGCCCTTGGCGACGATGTCGGGAAGAATCCGCTCCATCAGCGGGACGAAGTCGCGCGCGTAGCCAGCGTTGGGATCGCGCGACTTCTGCTTCTGCATGATGGACATCGTCACCTCGGCGAGGTAGTCCATCATCAGGTAGTCGATGGGGCCGCCGCGCACCTGCCGCACCGGAGCCTCGAGCCAGTCGCCCCAGAACCCCTGCCCCGCCGCGATCCGCACGATACCGCGCGACGCAGCGGTCATGGGACCAGCGCGGTGCCGGCCGGAGCCAGCTCCAGCTCACGGGTCCAGCTTCGCCCGTCGGCACGCACCACCAGGAGCCCGAGCGGAACGAAGCCCTCGCTCAGGGGCCAGGGCGACGGCGGGAGCTTGAACGAGGCGGAGGTGGTGGCGTGTGGCGCGATCGTGCCGGCGCTGCTGTCGGACCGCGCGAGCACGATGGATGTGTCCGCGTACACCCGGATGGAGGCGTGCAGGCTCCACCGCTGGTCGGCCTTGGGATCGGCAAAGCCGGGGAACAGGCCGAGCGTCACCGGCATGTCGCCGTGGCCCTCGGGAAGCTCGACCTGGAGCCGACCGAACGCGTAGTTGAGCGGCTGCTTGCCGAGCTGGCGTCCCAGCGAGTCGAACAACGCGACCCCGAAGTCGGTGAACCGCCCCCACTGGGCGCGGTCCATCGTAAGATCCACCACGACGCCACGGGACCAGGCCGGCACGACGAAGGGAATGCGCCGCACCGCGGAACCGGTGGCGTTGACCTGTTCACCTCGCGCTGCGCCGCCCAGGTGGAGCCCGAACTCCGCCTGCACCGGGCTCGCGGTGACGTTGGTGATCTCCGCGCGGACCGTCCCGCCCTGTCGGGCGGCGCGGAGCACCACCGGCGACTGGCTGAGCGACACCGACGCGGTCACCCCCTGAGTCGGCGGCGCCACCACCACCGCCTCATACGCGCCGCTCA